>CALXRW010000047.1 GCA_944390965.1 uncultured Clostridia bacterium | reverse complement strand
CATTTTATCATGTTTTCTGGTATTTCCTACTTTTATTTTTTATATTAGGTGTGACATATCTATTGTAAACCTATATATTGGGTTTCATTCATAAGTTCTTAATTGTTCATTATTCATTAAATACAAGAATCCAATTTGTATTTTGCAACACCTTTCTTAGAGAAAAGAGTAATGGTAATTCTTCTTTGTTTTTCTATTTTATACGATTTTTATCTTTTTTGTCAATCCTCTTTTTCTTCCCAATTTTTCATATTTTTTGCTATATTTTGTTGCTATTTTGCTAATAATATGGTAAGATGATGAATGCCATTGTAGGCATATAGAATAAAAATTTTTATAAATAGGAGGAAAGTCTATGGAATTTAAACAATGGAAAGGTTTTCAAAATGGAAGATGGCAAAATGAAATCAATGTAAGAGATTTTATTCAAGCTAATTATACACCATATGAAGGTGATAGTTCTTTCTTAGCAGAACCTACAGAAAATACAAAAAAATTATGGAATGAGGTGTTAGACCTTTATAAAAAGGAAAAAGACAATGGTGGTGTTCTTGCTGTTGATGCAGATACTGCTTCTACTATTACTAGCCATGAAGCTGGCTATATTGATAAAGACATCGAAGAAATCGTTGGTCTTCAAACAGATAGTCCTTTAAAAAGAGCTATTATGCCAAATGGTGGTATTCGTATTGTTGAGAAATCTTGTGAAGCACAAGGATTGAAAGTTTCTGATAAAATCGAAGATATTTTTCATCATTATAGAAGAACTCACAATGATGGTGTTTTTGCTGCCTATACTCCAGAAATTAGAGCAGCTAGAAGCTCTCACATTATTACTGGTCTTCCAGATGGTTATGGTCGTGGAAGAATTATAGGAGATTATAGAAGAGTTGCCCTATATGGTGTAGATGCTTTAATTGCTGAAAAGAAAAAAGAGATGCAATCTTTAGAAGTCTCAACTATTCTTGAAGATACTATTCGTGATAGAGAAGAAACAGCTGACCAAATTGCTTCTTTAGAAGAATTAAAAGTAATGGCAAACAAATATGGTTTTGATATTTCTGTTCCAGCTCAAAATGCCAAAGAAGCCGTACAATGGACTTATTTTGGTTATTTAGGTGCTATTAAAGAACAAAATGGTGCTGCTATGAGTTTAGGTAGAACTTCTACTTTCTTAGATATCTATTTTGAAAGAGATATTAAAAATGGAGTTCTAACAGAAGTGCAAGCACAGGAAATTATGGACCAATTTGTTATGAAATTAAGAATGGTAAGATTTTTAAGAACACCAGAATATGATGAATTATTTAGCGGTGATCCAGTTTGGGTAACAGAAAGTATTGGTGGTATGGGAATTGATGGTAGAACTTTAGTAACCAAAAATTCATTTAGAATTCTTCATACTTTAACAAATTTAGGTCCTGCTCCAGAACCTAATATGACAGTATTATGGTCTACACGTTTACCAAAAGGATTTAAAGATTTTTGCACTAGTTTATCTATTAAAACAAGTTCTATTCAATATGAAAATGATGATTTAATGAGAGAATTCTGGGGAGATGACTATGGAATTGCTTGTTGCGTTTCTGCTATGAGAATTGGAAAACAAATGCAATTCTTTGGTGCTAGATGTAATTTAGCAAAATCTTTACTTTATGCTATTAATGGTGGTAGAGATGAGTTAACAGGTAAACAAGTTTCTCCTAAATTTGAACCAATTACTTCAGAATATCTAGATTATGACGAGGTTATGGAAAAATTCGATAATATTATGGAATGGGTCGCTAAAGTTTATGTGAATGCTTTAAACATTATTCACTATATGCATGATAAATATGCTTATGAAAAAATAGAAATGGCATTACATGATAAAGATATTTTAAGAACAATGGCTTGTGGAATTGCTGGTTTATCTGTTGTTGCTGATTCTTTATCTGCTATTAAATATGCAAAAGTAAAAGTAATTAGAGATGAAACAGGATTAGCGGTAGACTACAAAGTAGAAGGAGATTTCCCAAAATACGGAAATGATGATGATAGAGTTGATCAAATTGCTGTAGATGTTGTAAAGAACTTTATGGGCAAATTGAAAAAGCAAAAAACTTATCGTAATTCTAAACCAACACTTTCTATTTTAACCATTACTTCTAATGTTGTTTATGGTAAAAAGACAGGTACAACACCTGATGGAAGACCTGCTGGTGCTCCATTTGGTCCTGGTGCTAACCCTCTACATGGTAGAGATACACATGGTGCATTGGCTGTATTAAATACAATTTCAAAATTACCTTATGAATATTCTGAAGATGGTATTTCTTACACCTTCTCCATTGTACCTGGTGCTCTTGGAAAAGATATGGAAACTAGAACAGAGAATTTAACATCTTTATTAGACGGATATTTTAGCAAACGTAGTCATCATATTAATGTAAATGTTTTCGATAGACAATTATTATTAGATGCTATGGATCATCCAGAAAAATATCCTCAACTTACTATTAGAGTTTCAGGATATGCTGTTAATTTCGTAAAATTAACAAGAGAACAACAATTAGATGTTATTAACAGAACGATTCATGAAAGAGTATAATATTTGATTTTAAAAGTATATGAGTCGCAACTATTTTCTTGCGACTCATATCTATTTAAAAAAGGAGATAAAATTATGGAAAACGATATACAAAATCCTATCGGCAATATTCATTCTGTAGAATCTTTTGGAACTGTGGATGGTCCTGGAATTCGCTATGTTATTTTTATGCAAGGTTGTCCTTTAAAATGTAAATATTGTCATAACAGAGATACTTGGGTTCCTAATGCTGGATATTCATCTACTGTTGAAGACTTAGTTTCAGAAATTAAAAAATATAGAACTTATATTACCCCTTATGGTGGAGGTGTTACAGTTTCTGGTGGTGAACCTTTATTACAAACAAAATTTGTTACTCGTTTATTTCAAAGATTGCATGAAGAAAATATTCATACAGCATTAGATACAGCTGGAAGTTTGTCTATTCGTCCTGAAATAGAAGAATTGTTAAAATATACAGATTTAGTTTTGCTAGATATTAAGCATATAAATAATGAAAAATGCATAGAACTAACAGGTGCCCCTAATACTAACACACTAAAGTTTGCTACATATTTAAGCGAACATTCTATTCCTATGTGGATTAGACAAGTGATTGTACCAGGTGTAACAGATGACCATAAAGATTTAGTTGAATTAAAAAATTTTATTTCGACTTTAAAGACAGTACAAAAAGTAGAATTTTTAGCTTATCATGATATGGGAAAATACAAATGGGAAAAACTTGGAATTTCTTATCCTCTAGAAGGTGTTAGAGTAGCAACACAAGAAGATGTGGAAAGAGCAAAAAAAATAACAGGTTTTAATTAATTCAGGCAGAGGGACGCAATGTCCATTAAGTTAAGTGAAATATTTTCTCTATTTTAATTTCAACCATATATACCTATATTTTGAAGCAAAAGCTCGAACAGCCTTCTGC
>CALXRW010000046.1 GCA_944390965.1 uncultured Clostridia bacterium | reverse complement strand
CCTTCGGCGACCAAATCTACAAAGAAATTACCCAAAAGAAGAAATTATTAATTATTCATTATTAATTATTCACTATTCATTAAAGAAAATAGGTGGTGCTATAGATTTAGTTAATGAATAATGAAAAATGAATAGTAAATAATGAATAATTAGTGTAGGGGTCGCCGCCTTCGGCGACCCGGACTTCGATGAAATTGCTATATATGTAGGGGCTTGTCTTGACAAGCCCAAAATAGTGAACAAAAAATTTCAATATTACTATACTAATCGCTATAATTTGTAGTATAATAATAAAATAGATGAAAAAGTCAGGTTGAAAAATAATTGAGAACTCAATTCTTTTCCAACCTAGTTTGTATCTAGAGAAGGGAATGATAATTAAAATGAATACAGAAAAGAAACAAAATATTTATAAAATATTGATGTTAGTTATATTAACAGCATTTATTACTTTTATGGTAACATCACTTATTTTATATAAAACAGGAATGATATCTGGAAGTATAAATGAAAAATATGTAATGGTAACAGGGGAAAATAGCACACTTGGAATTGATTTAAGTAGAATAAGACAAATTATTGATAAATACTATATGGGAGAAATTAATGAACAAGATTTAAGAGAAGGAGCAATCAAAGGGTATGTAGAAGGATTGGGAGATGAATATACAGAATATTTTACAGCACAAGAATTAGAGGATTTTTATGCTGATGCTCTAGGCTCCCTAGATGGAGTTGGAATTTATATGACACAAAATTTGGAAACAGAAGAAATTATTGTAGTATCTACCATTAAAGAATCACCTGCCGAGGCAGCAGGGATACTATCAGGAGATATCATTACTAAAGTGGATGGGGAAGAATGTACAGGGCAAGAGCTAGAAACTGTAAGTAATAAAGTAAGGGGAGAATCTGGTACACAAGTAGAATTAGAAATTAACCGAAATGGAGAAATCCTAAATTTTACGTTAACAAGAACTCATGTTAAGGTAAACCATGTAGAAGGAAAAGTAATAGAAGAAAATATTGGATATATTCAAGTTGCAAGCTTTGACGAAGAAACAGGAGAAGAATTTGAAGCAAAATATCAAGAATTGAAAGCACAAAATATACAATCTTTAATTGTGGATATTAGAAATAATACAGGAGGTATTGTAGATGAAGCATTAGAAATAATTGATTTATTTATTCCAAAAGATAAAACAATGCTTATTACAATCGATAAAGATAATAATGAGGAAGAATATAAATCCAAAAGAGATGTTGTAATTGATATGCCAGTGGTATTACTAGTAAATGAATATTCAGCAAGTGCATCAGAGATATTAGCAGGTGCTTTAAAGGATTATGAAGAAGCTACACTTGTGGGAACAAAGACATATGGTAAAGGTGTAATACAAGAATTATTGCAATTAACAGATGGAAGTGGAATTAAAATTACAACAAACGAATACTATACGCCAAATCATAACAAGATTAATAAAGTAGGTATTGAACCAAATGAAACTGTAGAATTACCAGAAGAGGTGGAAGGAATTTTAACAAAAGAACAAGATACACAATTACAAAGAGCAATCGAGTTATTAAAAAATAATGAATAATTAATGCGTAGGGGTCGGTCTTGACTGACCCAGAAAAATATTAAGGAAAATATGTGTAGGGGTCGGCGCCTTCGCCGACCCGTGAAAGGACAAAAAAGTGAAGCAAGAAAATATTAGAAATTTTAGCATAATTGCCCATATTGACCATGGAAAATCAACACTAGCAGACAGATTAATTGAATTAACAGGGGTACTATCTAAAAGAGAAATGGAAAGTCAAGTATTAGATAATATGGACTTAGAAAAAGAACGTGGGATTACCATTAAAGCACAGGCAGTAAGAATGCAATATCAAGCAAAAAATGGAGAAACTTATATCTTTAATTTAATTGATACTCCTGGACATGTTGATTTTAATTATGAAGTATCAAGGAGCTTGGCTGCTTGTGAAGGTGCCATTTTAGTAGTAGATAGTAGCCAAGGGATTGAAGCACAAACATTAGCAAATGTTTATTTAGCATTAGATAATAATCTAGAAATTTTACCTGTTATCAATAAAATAGATTTACCAAATGCAAGACCAGACGAAGTAAAAAAAGAAATAGAAGATATTATTGGTTTGCCAGCACAAGACTGTCCTTGTATTTCTGCCAAAACTGGACTCAATGTAGAAGAAGTACTAGAAAGAATTGTAACAGATTTTCCAGCCCCAAAGGGTAATAAAGAAAATCCGCTAAAATGTTTAATTTTTGATTCCTTTTATGATAATTATAAAGGTGCTATTAGTTATGTAAGAGTAAAAGAGGGAACTGTAAAACCTGGAGATGAAATACTTTTTATGGCTACTAATAAAAAATTTATTGTAACAGAAGTAGGGTATTTTGAACCAGGAACATATCAAGAAGCAGACAAGCTGGAAGCAGGAGAAGTAGGATATATTGCAGCAAGTGTAAAAAATGTGGCAGACTTACATGTAGGAGATACCATTACTTCCACTCAAAATCCAGCAAAAGAGCCGTTACCCGGATATAAAAAAGCAATACCTATGGTATATTGTGGAATGTATCCCTTAGATGGGAGTGATTATGAGAATTTAAAAACAGCATTGGAAAAATTAAAATTAAATGATGCTGCATTAGAATATGAACCAGAAACTTCTATTGCTTTAGGGTTTGGATTCCGCTGTGGATTTTTAGGATTATTACATCTAGAAATTATCACAGAAAGGCTAGACAGAGAATTTGGCCTAAGCCTAATTGCAACAGCACCATCTGTTATATATAAGGTACATAAAACGAATGGGGAAGTAATCGATTTATATAATCCAGTAGACTTACCAAAAGCACAAGAAATTGATTATATTGAAGAGCCAATTGTAAAAGCTGAAATTATGTTGCCAAAGGAATATGTGGGGAATGTGATGGAAATTTGCCAAAACAGAAGAGGAATTTATTTAGACATGAAATATTTAGATATGAATCGTGTTACATTAGAATATGAATTGCCATTAAATGAAATAATTTATGATTTTTTCGATGCTTTAAAATCTAAAACAAAGGGGTACGCCTCATTTGATTATGAATTTAAAGAATACAGAAAATCAAATTTAGTAAAATTAGATATTCATATTAATGGAGAGCCAGTAGACGCGTTGTCTTTTATTGTACATAAAGATACTGCATATACAAGAGGGAAAAAGATGGTAGAAAAATTAAAAACAGTAATTCCAAGGCAATTATTTGAAATACCATTACAAGCTGTAATAGGAGGAAAAATTATTGCAAGAGAAACTATATCAGCTATGAGAAAAGATGTACTTGCAAAATGTTATGGTGGAGACATTACTAGAAAGAAGAAATTGTTAGAAAAACAAAAAGAAGGCAAAAAGAAAATGAGACAAGTAGGAAATGTAGAAATTCCACAAGAAGCATTTTTGAGTGTATTAAAATTGGAAGATGATAAAAGATAGTGTAAAGTAATTTATGAAAAAATGTAGGGGCGATTTTAATCGCCCGTTCTTCGAAGAAATTACTTAAAA
>CALXRW010000045.1 GCA_944390965.1 uncultured Clostridia bacterium | reverse complement strand
TTCTTCCGCATATCCTGCCATTTTTCCTTCATTATATATTCTTAATGTATAAATAACAGTATCTCCATTTCTAACAGCTATTGGTTCTTTTGTATGATTGTAAACTAATTCTTCGTTTTCCATAGTAATTTGTGGAACTCTGTCTGTGATTTCTTCCTCATTTACCCCTGTAATGAATTTTCTCAAGGCTAAATCAAAGTATGTTAACATTAATTTTTCATAATCATCATCATCTTGAACATTGCTATTTACAGGATATTCATCAATGATAACACTATCAGATTCAGAATCTCTATCTGTAATTTCATTTCCTTCTTCATCTAAATCTTTTGTTATTTCTGCAACATTTGTAAGAATTCTATCTGATGTTTCATCCTCTAATACAATACAGGTAACTTGTACGTCTTTATAATCTAACTCTGTTCCATTAAATGCTTCTAATAAATTATTTGTGTTACCTTCTGTCTTCTTTAATTTATTTGTAGTAATTTTAGCATTTCCAGGTACTACTAAGATGTCTTCCAATGATTCCACATCTGTAAATTCATCTAAATTAATATTATCTAGTCGATTTGTTACATCCATTAAGTTTTCTGGTAATATACTACCATCATTTGGTAATTGCCAACTATTATTAAAGTTCGTATTATGTTGTACTAAATATCCCAATCCCTCTGGAATATAGTCTGCAATTTCTTCTGCATAGCCAGCCAATTCTCCTTCATTGTAAATTCTAATCGTGTAGGTAACAATATCTCCTTTTTGCACACTAACTGGATTTTTAGGATGTGAATATTCTGCTGTTGTTATTGTTTGCCCATCAACTGCTTTATTTAAGCTTGTAATATCTACTTCTGGTATTCTATCCGTTATTTCTTTATCATTTATTTTAGTAATGAATTTTCTTAAGGCTAAATCAAAATATGTAAGTACAATATCATCATAATCATCATCGTCTTCATCTTCTGGATAATTATCTGGTGTAGAATCTATATCATCTATTGGGTCTCCATTTTCGTTTGCATCTTCACTAATTTCTGCTATATTTCTTAACACATCTTCTGTCGTGCTTGGTGCAATTACTTTTACTGCTATTTTTACTTCTTTATAATCTGGATTATCCTCTGTTATTCCTCCATCCGGATTAAATGCACTTATTAAAGTATTCTCACTTCTACCTTCTCCTGATGTTTTTGATAAATAATCCGTTCTTAGGATGGTGGCTTCTGATGCAATATCTGTTTCTACCTCTACTTCGTTTTCTATTTTATACATTTTCCATCCATATTTAGTATTTATTTCGTGTTCTGGTAAAAATTCTGTTCCTTCTGGTATTAAATCTTTTATTTCTTCTGCATAACCTGCCACTTCTCCTTCATTGTAAACCCTTAAAGTATAAATTACAGTATCTCCATTTTTCACTACTACTGGTTCTTTAGTATGCGTATATACAATTTTACCATCTTCATAGCTTACTTGAGGAATCCTATTGGTAATTTCTTCTTCATTTACTCCACTAATAAATTTTCTTAGGGCTAAATCAAAATATGTAAGTACAATATCATCATAATCTTCATCGTCTTCATCTTCTGGATAATTATCTGGTGTAGAATCTATATCATCTATTGGGTCTCCATTTTCGTTTGCATCTTCACTAATTTCTGCTATATTTCTTAATACACCTTCTGTTGTACTTGGTGCGATTACTTTTACAGCTATCTTTACTTCTTGGTAATCTGGATTTTCTTCTGTTATTCCTCCTTCTGGATTAAAGGCATTAATTAAAGTATTTTCACTTCTTCCTTCTCCTGATGCTTTGGATAAATAGTCTGTTCTTAAAATAGTAGCTTCTGATGCAATATCTGTTTCTACTTCTACTTCATTTTCTATTTTATACATTTTCCATCCATATTTGGTATTTATTTCGTGTTCTGGTAAAAATTCTGTTCCTTCAGGTATTAAATCTTTTATTTCTTCTGCATAACCTGCCACTTCTCCTTCGTTATATACCCTTAAGGTATAAATCACAGTATCTCCATTTTTCACTACTACTGGTTCTTTAGTATGGGTATATACAATTTTACCATCTTCATAGCTTACTTGAGGAATCCTATTGGTAATTTCTTCTTCATTTACTCCACTAATAAATTTTCTTAGGGCTAAATCAAATTTTTTTAATTCAGCACCTTTACCTGCTTCTAAATCAAATTCTTTTTCTGTAATAATAGCAATTGGCTGCTCTGGTTTTCCAGTTTCATCTGCAGTCCATTTTGTAACAATTGGTTTATAATATTTAGCTTTTACTGTAATCTCTACATTTGTAATGTTCTCATCTTCTACTAAAATGTAAAATTCCTGGTTTTCTACCTCTTCAATATTGTTGGCAGTTGTCGTCTTATCTGATTTTTTAATAGTGTAATTTGAAATAGGATTTAGACTTGTATTATTAGTAGCTACATTTACTTCTAGTGAATAGTTAAATACTTTTTTCCCATTTTCTACCACAACATATTTAAAAGGACCTACTAAAGTATCATTTCCTGTTTTTTCTATTGTAACGTTCGTATTTTCCATAGTTAAAGTAGGTGCTAACTCTCTTTCAATGCTATATTGGGCTTGTTCTTCTACTGCTTGTGTAATGAAGTATTTATATAATAAAGCTGCTTCTGCCTCTCTCATCACACCTTCATCTGTCACACGCAAACCTATGTCAGAAAGATTTTTCTCTGCTTCTGAAGCATCTTCTAATGTCACAGATGGTAAACCAGTCCAGTTTGCTTCTTCAGAAAAGTTTGTAAAATACCAAATAGCTGCTTGTTGTACCATTTCAATATCATTATCTGTTAGCAATATTTCTTCTGGTGTTCTGCCAACTGCAGATAAGTCAATATCATCTAATAATCCTGTATCCTCATTTTCGTCTTTAAATGTTAACATATTTGTTAGTAATTCTTTTCTTAGTTCTTCTCTATGAACACTTTTAGGTAAAAAGCAATGATCTAATATCCAAAGAACTCGGTTATATGTATCAATATCATTCATAGCAGACAATACACTGTAATTTGCTAGGCTATTTGTATTTTGTGTTGCTAGGTTTTGTATAGATCTCTTCTTAATTTGCATTATCTCTGAAGTATTGTATAGAACTCTTTCTGCTTCTACTTCTTCTCTACTAGCTCCTGAGGTGCCAAATCCCACACCCTGGTCTAAGCAATAAATAGCTGTATCCCAACTAGCTTCACCTGAAGAATAATCTAATAATTTCCATATCATTTTTGTTCCTTCGAGGATATAAGCATATGGAATAGTATCTCCTTCTGTTGGAACTTGCTCTCCTGAAGTATTTGGAAGAGTTTCTACTACTCTTTGTACACGTTCTGGGTCATCACGTAAACCTCTAACACCTACTGTATATGCCGCATTTACAATCCCTGTTTGAAACAATAACATAATGCATAAAATAATGCTTGCTAATATTTTTTTGGTTTTTAATTTCATTTCCTTTTCACCTTTCTTTTTATTATTTATAATATTATCTACTATTTTACTCACTTTTTTGAGCAAGTCAATAGAGGATTTTTCCAAATATTTTTCCTCCGTTTTTTTCTTCTTTTTTTTGTTTACGGAAGGTTTTAATCCATTTTTTATTTGTACTATATTACAATTATATTACATTTTTATATCAAAATCAACTTATTATGTAAAAAAATCTCCTGTTTTTGGCTCTTTTCTTACGGATACTTGTTACTTAATTTGTAATTTTATGTTACCATTCTACTCTAAAAAAATTTTTAAGAGGCTTTCAAATTTCGACATAATTTTCGTTTTTCTAGTAGTATAATTTTAGTATTTACAAAAGAGGGGGGTATTAGATGAATAAGTTATGCGAAGGAAAGGAAATCGGTACAGTTACAATTTCAATTTTTCAAGAAGATACTACAGGTTCTCCTTTATTTTTTGTACACTCTTCTAATGAAGAAGTCTTACCATTTTCTGAAGTAATTGAAAATACTTTATCTTCATTTTAAATGGTAAAGACTAACCTTTGTGGTTAGTCTTTCATTTTTCATTGCGACTGTTTACAGTCGCACATTTGATTTTATTGTATTTAAACTTGAAATTAACATTTTCTTTA
>CALXRW010000044.1 GCA_944390965.1 uncultured Clostridia bacterium | reverse complement strand
CAGGAACAGAAATGGTTATGGCAGGTGATAATGTATCAATGACAATTGAATTAATTACACCAATCGCAATCGAAAAAGGATTAAGATTTGCTATTCGTGAAGGTGGTAGAACAGTTGGTTCTGGTATCGTATCTGATATTATCGAATAATTGATAAAAAAATAAAGAGCAGTTTTGCTCTTTATTTTTTTTAACCGATTGAAAAGAAGAAAAATATATTGTATAATAAAATTAAGAATGTAAAATAATTTATCAAAAATATAAGTTTGATTGTAATTATTCGTTTCTTGGAGAAATCACTAAATCTAAGATAGTGTAAGGTAATTTAAAAAATGTAGGGGCGATTTTAATCGCCCGCTATTTGAAGAAATTACTTAAAGCAAAGATATTTAGGAGGGATTAAAAATGAACAAAATAAAAGTCATTTTTATAATAAATATTATTCTATTTTTGATTTTTCCTATTTATGTTTATGCAGAAGATCGTGATCTTAGTGAGGTGTTTCAAGTAGGAGAAGATTTTATTTCTGAAGGTTCAGAAACAGATTTAAATTTTATAGATGACGAAACGGTTGCTAGTGTAAATGATATTGGCAGGTTTTTAACAGCAGTAGGACTTACAATATTAGTTTGTGTAACACTAATTATGGGAATAAAATATATGATGGCAACTCCCAATGATAAAGCAAAGCTAAAAAAACGATTAATAGGACTTTTGATTGCATCATTTGTTATCTTTTTTTCATACACCATATGGAGTACCATTGTAAATCAGATGGAATCTGTAAACTTAAGTTAAAAGGAAGCAAGTATTTTTAGACTAAATGGTCAGAAATGCTTGCTTTTTTTATGAAATCATACTAAAATAATAAAATATGAATAGAAATGTAAATAGGAAAAGGAGTTAAAAAAATGAGAATTTTGCTAGATGCGATGGGAGGAGATAACAGCCCTGTAGAAGCAATTAAAGGTGCTGTAAAGGCAGCAGAAGAAATTGACTCAGAAATTATTTTAATTGGAAATGAAGAAAAAATTTGTAAAATCATAAAAGAACTATACAATAAGGAAAATATTGCAGAAATATCTCCAAAATTAAAAATACATCACGCATCACAAGAAATTGAAATGGAAGATATTCCAACAGAAGCAATTAAACATAAAAAAGATTCCTCTATGGTAGTAGGATTTAAATTGTTGAAAGAGGAAGAAGGAGATGTTTTTATCTCTGCCGGAAATTCAGGGGCATTATTAACAGGAGCTACACTCCTTGTGGGCAGAATTAAAGGAATTGATAGACCAGCAATTGCTCCAATGCTTCCAGCATATCATAAAGGACTTATGCTAATTGATGCAGGTGCTAACACAAATTGTAAAGTAATTAATTTAGTACAATTCGCACAGATGGCAAGCATTTACTTAAGAAATACTTATCACATTGAAAAACCTAAAATCGGATTGTTAAATATAGGAACTGAAGAAACAAAGGGAAATGACCTTATGAAAGAAACTTTTCAAGAGTTAAAAAATAATGGCGAAAAATTACGGAGTTAATTTTGTAGGAAATATAGAAGGAAGAGATGCCTTTAATGGAGATATTGATGCCATTATAACAGATGGATTTACAGGAAATGTATTTTTAAAAACAGTAGAAGGTTTTGGAAAATTAGTTAAAAGGAGTTTAACAGAAAGTTTAAAAAGTAACATTTTTACACTATTAGGAACTGTACCAGCATTACCTGCCATTAATAAATTCAAAAAAAGAATGGATTATAAAGAATATGGTGGGGCTTTATTTTTAGGAGTAAAAAAACCAGTAGTAAAGGCACATGGAAGTAGTGATTCCTATTTATTCTATTTTACAATTAAACAGGCTGAAAATTTTGCTAAAAATAAAGCAGTAGAAAAAATGACAGAAGAATTTGAAAAATTAAATAAAAACACTTGACAATTTCAATAACATATATTATTGTGTTAATGGAAATAAAAAGAAAAAGGGTAGATGAATGTAATTGATTCTGCTTATAAATAAAAGGAGGTGAACTTAGCAGATGAGTTCAGAGGAAGTATTTGAAAGAGTAAAGAAAATAATCATAGAACAATTAGGAGTAACAGAAAGTACTGTGACTTTAGAAGCATCTTTTGTAGATGATTTAGGAGCTGATTCTTTAGATATCGTAGAATTAGTTATGGCATTAGAAGAGGAATTTGATATTGAAATACCAGATAGCGATGCTGAAAAAGTAGTTAGTGTTGGAGATGTTGTAGATTATATTAAAGAACATGTTGCTTAATTTGTGACAAAGTTTTTGAATCTAAATCTTTAACAATTGTTTGAAATGGAAAGCGTTCCTCTTACTATGGAACGTTTTTACATTTTATTTGGAGGTGAAAAAATGGAATTAGAAAAGAATATTGGAATCAAAATAAATAACTATAATCTCTTTAAAACAGCACTTACTCATACATCTTATGCACATGAAAAAAATGTAGAAAGTAATGAAAAACTAGAATTTTTAGGAGATAGTATTTTAGAATTTGTAACGAGCAAATATTTATATCAAAATTATAAAAACTTAAAAGAAGGAGAAATGACTAAAGTTAGAGCTAGTGTAGTATGTGAAGAAAGTTTATATCAAATTGCGATTAAGCATAATTTTAGTGATTTCTTGTATTTAGGAAATAGTGAAAGAGGAGAAGAAACTCCTAAAAAGGCTATATTAGCAGATAGCGTAGAAGCAATTATTGCTGCGATTTATTTAGATTCTGGCTTAGAAATGGTTGAAAAATTTATTATAGGAAATTTGAAAGATGCCATAGAAATAGCAAGTAAACATGTGGGAATGAAAGATTACAAAACTGTGTTACAAGAAAAATTACAAGAAAAGGGAGAAGTGCAAATACTTTATGAAATTATAAAAGAAGAAGGACCAGATCATGACAAAAAATTTACAGCAAGAGTGAGCTTAAATGGTACACCATTAGCAGAGGGAGAGGGAACAACAAAAAAACTTGCTGAAATGCAAGCAGCACAGAAGGCACTTGAGCAAATGCGGAATAAAAAGATAAACAAGAAAGGAAGAAAAAATGAAAAAACAGTATATTATACCTATTTTTGTGCCACATTTAGGTTGCCCCAATAACTGCACATTTTGTAATCAGAAGAGTATTAGTGGCCAATTAAAAGAAATAACACCAGAGGAAGTAAAAGAAAAAATCGAATATTATTTAAAAAACTTCAGAGATGAGAATACAGAAAGAGAAGTAGCTTTTTTTGGTGGTAGCTTTACTGGAATTCCAGAAGAAATGCAAGAAGAACTTTTAAAAGTTGCATATGATTTTGTGCAACAAGGTAAAGTGAATAGCATTCGTGTTTCTACAAGACCAGATTATATTGATAAATCTATTTTAAAACGTTTAAAAAAATATAAAGTAAAAACCATTGAGCTAGGAGTACAATCAAGCAATGATTATATTTTAAAAAGAGCAAAAAGAGGACATGATTTTGAAGATGTCAAAAAAGCATCTAAACTAATTAGAAGAAATGGATTTACTTTAGGACATCAAATGATGGTAGGATTGCCAGATAGCACATTACTTGATGAATTAAATACTGCAAAAGATTTAAGCAAATTAAAACCTAAAATTATGAGAATTTATCCAGTTTTGGTCATTAAAAATACAGAATTAGCTAGAGAATATGAAAACGACGAATATGAACCTTTAGAATTAAATCAGGCAGTGATCAGATGTAAAGAACTTTGCAAATTTTTTAAGAAAAAAGGAATACAGGTGATTAGAGTAGGATTACAAAATACAGATACGATAACGAATCCATCTCATAAATCCAGTGAAGTTATTGCAGGCCCATATCATGAATGTTTTGGTCAATTAGTAGATGCTGCAATTTGGTATGACAATATTGTAAATACAATAAAAAAGTTTCATGTAAAAGTAAAAGAAATTGAAATAAAAGTAAATCCTGAGGATGTAAACAATGTTGTAGGACATGCAAAAGATAATATCAAAAATTTAAAAGAGGTTTATGATGTGGATACAAGAGTTACACAAGACTTTACCATAAAACCAGGAGAATTTAAGGTAGAGATATTGAAAAAATACACAGACTTTTTAGATGGAGATCAAAATTAGATTAAAAAAGGAAATTAATTCTTGGATATCCTATGTGATTCAATTTGAAGAAAAAGTATAAATTTTCCAAAACATCTCATACTATAAATGAGGTGTTTTTCTTATGAAAAAATACATCATAGAATCCATTCAAACAATAGTAGGATGTGCTATTATGGCAGCTGGTATTTCACTATTTCTTTTACCGAATCAATTATCTGCCGGAGGATTTACTGGCTTAGCTACTGTACTTTACTATTTGTTCAAGGTATCAATTGGAAATATTATGATAATTATAAATATTCCATTATTTATTTTAGCTTTTTTTAGAATTGGAAAGGAATTCTTCTTTAAAGCTATATTGGGAACAGCAGCTCTTTCTTTCTTTTTAAACATAATGGAAAATCTTAAACCATTGACAGGTGATAGATTTTTGGCTTGTATTTATGGAGGAATTGTTGTTGGTGTAGGAACAGCCATCATATTAAAAGCAGAAGCATCCACAGGGGGAACAGAATTGCTTACTAACATTATAAAATCTTATCATATTGGAATTAGAACAAGCAGTTTAATTATGACATTAGATATTATCATTGTTGCTATAAATATGTTATTTTTTGGAGAAATAGAAATTGGTTTATATTCTGCCATTACTATTTATATAATGGGAAAAATGCTAGATATTTTATTTGAGGGTATTTATTTTACTAAAATACTCTATATTATTTCAGACAAATATCAAGAAATTGCACAAAAGATTGGAGAAGATATAGAAAGAGGAGTAACAGGGCTCTATGGTAAAGGAATGTATACACAAGATGATAAAATGGTGCTATTATGCGTAACTTCTAGAAGGCAAGTAATTCGTGTCAGAAATATTATAAAACCAATAGACCCCAAGGCATTTATTGTAATAAATAATGCAAGAGAGGTATTTGGAAAGGGGTTTAAGGAGTAAATAAAGAAAGTTAAAGTAAAAACAATGTAAAATTTAAAATGATATGTTATAATAATCGTGAAAAGATAATATAAAGTGGAGGTATAGACTTATGAAAAATATTTTTATAGAATATCCAAAATGTTCTACATGTAAAAAGGCAAAAAAATGGTTAGAAGAAAATAATATCGAATTTGAAGACAGAAACATTGTAGAAGAAACACCAACCGTAAAAGAACTAACTGAATGGATAAAGAAAAGTAAAGAAGATGTCAGGAGATGGTTTAATACAAGTGGATTAAAATACAAAGAACTAAACTTAAAAGAAAAATTATTAACAATGAATGAGGAAGAAAAAATAGTACTATTAGCAAGTGATGGAATGTTAATCAAAAGACCATTAATCATATCTGATAAAGGCATATTAGTTGGTTTTAAGGAAGGGGAATGGAAGGAAATGTTTGAAAAATGATTGTTAATTGAGATATTAAGGGGAATATCTCATAACCCGAAGGTCGTAAGTTCGAGTCTTACCCCCGCAACCAAAGTATATATCACTAGAACGGTAATGGTTTTAGTGATTTTTTATTGCCTTAAAATTGGTTGCAATAATTATCTAAATTCCTATGTTTATGTTAATTTGGGGAGAAGTTGGGGATGAACTCTCCAAATTAATACTTTTTAAAGCTATAAATTACAAGATAATTCATAGCTAATAAATATGAGAGTGACAAAAAAGTTTTG
>CALXRW010000043.1 GCA_944390965.1 uncultured Clostridia bacterium | reverse complement strand
CTATTTCTATTATAATATCATAAAAAGAAAAATTACTCTATACTTTCGTATAAAGTAATCAAAAAATTGTAATTTGTTAGTTTTAAGATTTGTTATTCATAAATCTTCTTTTTATTTTGTTTTCCGTTTTATAAAAGCTACAAAACAAAATAATAAATCCTAAAATTATTCCTACTAATACAGTATTATTTATAGAAACATTAAATAAAGTTAAAAATATGCTTAAAAAAATTTCTACTATTACTAATATTTTTCCATGATTTATAAATATATCAGGTGCTATACTCTGTGCATATTCCCAGTGTGCTTTTGATTTTCGCGAAGTAGGTGTATTATACCCATTATTTGACTTCATATTTTCTACAGGATGTTTCTTTAAAATATCCCCAACAATAATCATTACAAAAGGTATAATCAAATTTAAAACTAATAACCAATACATAATTTTTTCTCCTCTACAAATTACTATTTTATTTGATACTTTCTAAATAAGAAATTTTTTTACCTTTTCTTTTTGCATACTCTATTTCTGATTTTGTACTTTCTCCAATATATCCCCCAACATTAATTACATAAATTTCATCGGATATATCTATTTTTTGTTTATGCATTTCGTCTAACATTTTTTTAGTTTCTAAATCTATTTCTTCTTTTTTTATATTATTAAAAAAAATAGGTGTTAAAACAATATTTCTATCTAATGTAAGTTTCTCTTGAATTCTCATAAACTCATCTTTAAATTTAATTGAGCCACATAGAGTTATTATTTTATATTCATGCATCACATCTAATCAATCTCCATCTTTTCTAATTTTATTATTAATTAGTCAAATTTATTTAAGATGCTTGTCTACTATTTCATTAAAGATAATCCTTTTATATACTATCATTAGTATATCATATCCTTCTAAAATTTTCCATGTTTTTTTGTAAATTTATGTCAAAACTGGTAGTGCAAAAATTGTTTTTATATTTTAATTAATCAATCTTATTCTACAAAACTTGATTTTTTTCATGTAGAAAATCTAAATTTTTCAGTGAATAACATATTTTAAGGTTAATTTTGCCAATTTCTGTCAATTTTTTATTTTTTTCCCTTGACATTCTCTTTTATATGCCGTATTATCTATATCGGGTTGTTTTTTAACCCCCAATTTTTTATATATTAGGAGGTACTAACAAATGATGAACATTGTGCTTTGTGACGATTATGCGCCGAGCTTAGATAAACTTGGCAAAATGTTAGAAAAAATTTTCATTTCTCATGATATTGAAGCTAAAATTACTTTTTGTTCTGATGACCCAGAAGCCATTTTACAATTTATTAAAAACAATCCTACTGATGTTTTATTTTTAGATATTGATTTAAAGAGTAAGATTTCTGGACTGGAATTAGGAAAGAAAGTAAGAGAAATGGATAAATCTATTTATATTATTTACACAACTGGTCATATTGAATATGTCTTGTTAGCCTATAAAATTAAGACTTTTGACTATCTTACAAAACCAGTTTCTATGAATAAATTAGAAGAAACAATTTTAAGATTAGTGGATGATATGAAAGGCGAAAATAAAAAGTATTTAAAAATAGGAAATCGTCAAACTTATATTAGTCAAGATGATATTACCTATATTCGTAAAGACGGAATGAAATTAGTTTTTGAAACAACAAGAGGAACTTATGCAACTTATAGTTCTTTTTCTAAAATTAAACATTGTCTTCCAGCAAATTTCGTTCAATGTCATAAATCTTATATTGCAAATTTGGATAGAATTGCTAATGTTGAGGCAAGGGAAAATACAATCGTATTTGATAATAAGGCCCAATGCTACATAGGACCAAAATACAAAAATAATTTATTGGAGGTAATCAATCATGGCTGAATTTTTTCAAAATGTATGGAGTTTATTAACAACAGAAAATGCGGAAATAATAAAACTAGTTGTAATTCCCTTGACTTATCTTGAGAATATTGTAACTATCTTATTGTTTTCAGCTGTTTTAAAAATTAAATCTTCAAAGAAACAAAAGGTTTTTTTTGTTTTTTCTTTTTCAACATGTGCACTTTTAGTTAATAATTTTCTTCCACCTTTTGTTGCTCCATTTATTAATATACTTGCTTTTGTATTTTTAACTAAATTTATATTAAATACTACTTTTATAAAAGCAATTATTGCTCAATTATTAACATATTTTATTTTTATAGCATTTGGTATAATTTCGATTAATATTTTTACACTTATATTTCAAGTTCCAGCTAATTCAATTGGTACTGTTCCTCTCTATAAAATTTGTTCTTGTTTGGTTCAGTATATAATAATATACCTCATTTATAAATATGCCAATAAAAATAATTTGAATATTACTTTATTAGATAATATGAATCGAAAAAACAATACTATTTTAATTGTTAATTTCGTGATTGGTATTATAGCTATTGGATTTCAATCATTTATTATTGCACAATTTAAAGAACAACTTCCTCTTCCTGTAAATATTGCTAGTTTATTTATTTTAATTTTCTATTTTGTAGCAAACTTATATAATCTATCTCGAACTACTAAATTAGAAAAAACAGAACAAGATTTAGAGGAAGAAAAAGCATATAATAAAACAATTACTGTAATGTATGATAATATTAGAGCTTTTCGTCATGATTTTAATAATATTGTACAAGCCATTGGGCGGTTTTATTGCCACAGAAGATATCAAAGGTCTTAAGCAATACCATTCTGGTCTGCAGGAAGATTGTCAAAAACTAAATGATTTAACTGTTTTAAGCCCAGAAGTTTTAAATAATCCACGGAGTACATAGTTTAATTTCTTCTAAATATTATATTGCAGAAGAAAAAGGTATTGATATGAACTTAGAAGTATTTTTAGATTTATCTACTTTAAATATGAAAATTTATGAATTTACCAGAATTTTAGGCATTTTATTAGATAATGCTATTGAAGCAGCAGAGCAATGCAGAGAAAAAGAAATTCATGTTATTTTAAGAAAAGACCCAAAAGTAAACAGGCAATTACTAATTGTAGAAAATACTTATACTAATAAAGATGTTGATACAGAAAAAATTTTTGAAAAAGGTTATACTTCTAAAGAAACAGAAGATAAAAAGAAACATGGATTAGGCTTATGGGAAGTTAGAAAAATTTTGCGTAAAAATGATAATTTAAATTTATTTACACATAAAGATAGCGAATTTTTTAAACAACAACTTGAAATCTACCCAAATATCGCATCTTAAAAAGCTAATGAAAGTGCTGAAATATTCAGCACTTTTTTAAGTCTCTTATCAATTTGTCGAATTTTATAGATAGAGATTCTTTAAATTTAGTCCTTTTTAATTAAAGATGCAGGCATTTTAGGTTGATGTGTAAAAAACCAAATAGCACATGTTGTATTAGTAGATTTTGCATATTTTTCTGCCATTTTTGCAATAAATTTTAACATAATAGAATCCTCCCTTTTCATGTGTAATTATTATATTAATAAAATATTTTTGCCGGCAAAAAATATTTTATGAGCTATAAGTAAGAACTTCTTTCCTTTCATATTCTTCATGTCCATATTTATTATGAGTTATTTTATATGCTATTCTAGTAATAGTTAGAGTTTGAATTAATACTCCATATATAAATAAATTTGAGATTACTTGATTTTTTATAAAAACAGAGCTTAATAAAAATACTGTCATAATAATATAAGATAATATTTTTTTACGTTTTCTTTCTTTTTTACTAATAATAGGAACATTTTCCGTATCTGCTGGTGCATATAGTTTTATCATAACTAGACTAAATATCCAAATTCCAAATGTTATAACATATTTTATATACATTGGTTCTATGATACAATATTTACTTAAAAACACATTTCCTAGATACATCATTAATGTACTTATAATACAGCCTATATGTGTTTTTAGGTGAAATCCTCCAGAAGCACCTCTATAAATTCCAATCACAATAAAAGAAATTAATGCTAATTGCCAAATATTTAGTAATATGGAAATTCCCAATAGAATAAATAATTTGGGTGTTTCTCCAATAATTACTTCTAAACCATATTGAATAATTTCTGCCCTTTCATCATCTACTTCTGGCATTTTTTTTCGTATTTTTTGGGTAAGAAAATTGCAAAACTTTTCAATCATAGAAAAATCACCTCTTTTCTTAACTGAGGTGATTTTATAATCTTTTTTTATTTTTTTGATAAAATCTATGCGAAAAATGACGTATTTTATATAAAAAAATCCATTCTTATTTTCATCTTTCTTTTTGCTCTTTTTATATAAATTATTCTTAGAATTTTAAATTACTCCAAGTTCCTATTGTTTCTGGCATATCTGTAAAGTTTAATTTTTCTTTGGTAATAGGATGTATAAAGGAGAGTTCATATGCCCATAGAGCAATTTGTTTTCCTTTCCCACGTGAGCCATATTTTTGATCCCCATATATACTATGACCTGCATGGGATAATTGTACTCTAATTTGATGATGTCTTCCTGTTTCTAATGTAATTTTTAAAACGGATAAATTCGTTTCTGGAACATATTTTAAAACTTCATATTTTAATTTAGCATATTTTGCATTCTTAGTTCCTTCCTCTACCACTTTACTGGTATTGGTTCTTTCGTTTTTCCATAAATAATCTTCTAAAATGCCTTGTTTTTGTTCCATTTTACCATCTACAATAACCAAATATTTTTTACTAAATTGTTTTTGTCTAATTTGCTCACTTAGTCTAGCTGCTGCTTTAGAAGTTTTGGCATAAACCATAACACCACCTACTGGTCTGTCTAGTCTATGGACTAAACCTAAATAGGCTTCTCCTTGCTTATGATACTTTTCTTTTAAATATTCTTTTATCATAGTTAATAAATCTTTATCCCCTGTTTTATCGGATTGGGATGGTACATTAACTGGTTTTTCTACTACTATTATATGATTATCTTCATAAATTATTTTTAACATTTATTTCTCCCATCTTGCATAAATTCCACATGGTAAAATCAAATTAGAATTTGTCATAGGTAGTCCAATCTCTCCGCAAGTTGTTTTCCCTTTTTTGGGAATATATAATTTTAATAAGTTTTCCAATACATGGCTTGAAATCCCTGTTGTATAAGAATTAATTAGAAAGAATATTGGATTTTGAGATAACACTTTTGTGCATAATTGAACTAAGTCCTCTAAATTATCTTCAAATTTCCAGATTTCTCCATTAGCACCTCTGCCATATGATGGTGGGTCCATAATAATCCCATCATAGGAATTTCCTCTCCTTATTTCTCTTTGTACAAATTTTATTACATCATCTACAATATAACGTACTTTTTTATCTTGTAGCTGAGATGCCATTACATTCTCTTTTGCCCATGCTACCATTCCTTTAGAGCTATCTACATGGCAAACGCTTGCTCCTGCTTTTAAGCAGGCCACTGTTGCTCCTCCTGTATAGGCAAACAAATTTAAAATTTTTACTTCTCTATTTTCTTGTTTTATTTTTTTCATCATCCAATCCCAATTAACTGCTTGCTCTGGAAAAAGTCCTGTATGCTTAAAATTCATCGGTTTTATTTGAAAACACAATTCATGATAGTTTATTTGCCAAGGTTCTAGTTTCCTTTTATATTCCCAGTATCCTCCACCAGAATTACTTCGATGGTAAATGGCATCTGCCTGTTTCCATTTTTCTGGAAAGCTTTTCTTTTTCCAAATAATTTGTGGGTCTGGTCT
This sequence comes from uncultured Clostridia bacterium, assembly GCA_944390965.1. Lineage (GTDB taxonomy): Bacteria > Bacillota > Clostridia > TANB77 > CAG-508 > CALXRW01. Next base: position 1,103 of record CALXRW010000043.1, on the reverse strand, counting down.
AATAAGATATGTTTTTCCCCATCGTTCTAACTTTTGCCCATCTGCCATATCTAAAATTTCATAATCTTTCCAATTTCTTGCTATTTCCATTTTTAATTTTGTTCCTTTCTATGTAATGTCTTTTGAAGTTTAATGTTACGACTATTTTTAATTTTTTTACCACACAGTTATTGCTTCCAATTCTTTTATTACATTTTCAATACTTTCCCTTGGAGTAGAGGCTCCAGCCATAATACCAATTCTCTTTTGTTTTTGCAAGGTATCTAATTCCAAATCTTCTTCTGTTTCAATCATCTGCACAATTGGACATTCTTCTTTTGCAAGTTCATATAATTTTTTTGTATTGGAACTATTTTTTCCTCCTATAATAATCATAGCGTCTACATTCTTTGCTAGCTCGCCAGTCTCTTTTTGCCTTGTACTAGTAGCATTACAAATTGTATTATCTACTAAGATGGTGGTATTATTTAGGCTTTGTTTGATTTCTTCTGTATACTCTTCAAACTTTTTTAGGGAAAATGTTGTTTGTGAGATAATGGCAATTTTTTTTCTTTTTGAGTTTTTAAAATTTTGTATACTAATAGGAATATCCTCCTTGTTTTCTATGATGCAGGCATCTTCTCCGCAAAATCCAAATATTCCAACTACTTCTGGGTGTTTTTTAGCTCCCATCAAAAAAAGATAGTATCCTTTTTGTTTATATTCTTCTGCTTTCTCATGTATTTTTAAAACTTTGGGACATGTCAAATCTTTTAGTTGAATTTGATTTTCTTTTGCTTTTTGATAAATAATAGGAGGAACACCGTGTGCTCTTATAACAACACAATCATATGGTTTTGCTTCCTCTATATTTTCAATTACGTTTAGTCCTTGTTTTTCTAATTTTTCCATTACTTGTGCATTATGTACTAATTCTCCTAAACAGAATATTTCTTTTCCTTCTTGTAATAAGTTTTCTGTTTGCTTTACAGCATTTGTTACTCCTCCACAAAAGCCAGCCGTTTTTCCGACAATGATTTCCATGTTTATCCTCCATTTCTTTGTTTTAAGTAATTTCTTCGAAGAACTGGCGATTAAAATCGCCCCTACATTTTTTCATAAAT
>CALXRW010000042.1 GCA_944390965.1 uncultured Clostridia bacterium | reverse complement strand
AGTAGAAACAATTAAAAAAATTGTAGAAAAGAAAGTGAAGAAAGAGAATGCAAAATGTTGAAAAAAAGAGTAATAAAATTATTCGCCTAACGATAAAAAACATTATGAAAGTTTTTCTATTAATTATATTTCGTGTAAAGGTGATTGGACAAGAAAATATTCCAGAAGGAGCTTGTGTTATATGCCCAAAACACCTTAGTAATTGGGATCCACCAGTTATTGTAGCATGTACAAAAAGAAAAATTAATATGATGGCAAAAGATTCTTTATTTAAAAATGGGCTTATTAGATGGTTGGCGAAAATATTTGGAATTTTTCCTGTAAAACGAGGAATGAAAGATTTAGAAGCTATAAAAAATGCACTACGCATTTTAAAAAAGCAAGAAGCAGTAGCAATTTATCCTGAAGGAACTAGAAAAGGATTGGAAAAAGGACTAAAACCTAAAAATGGTGCGGTATTAATTGCTATTAAAGCAAAAGCACCAATTGTACCAGTACGGTATACAAGGAAATTTTAAACTATTTAGAAAAATAAAAGTAATATATGGAAAACCTATTTTTCTTGACGAAAATAAAATTGATATACAGAATAAAGAACAAATTGATAAATTAACTGCTAAAGTGATGAAAGAGGTTATTCGATTGACAAATGAGAAAATATAGTATATAATATATAACTGTTAAAAATGAAGGTCAGGTGAATCAGAACCTAACTGTTTCTGGTAACTGGTCTTTTATTTTGAAAAGGGGAAGTTTATATGTATAACGAAAAAATAAGAAATGTAGCAATAATTGCACACGTTGATCATGGAAAAACAACACTAGTGGATGCCATGTTAAAACAAAGTCATGTATTTAGAGATAATGAACAGGTAGCAGAAAGAGTAATGGATTCTAATGACCTAGAAAAGGAAAGAGGAATTACTATTTTAGCTAAAAATACATCTGTTATGTATCATGATATTAAAATTAATATTGTAGATACACCTGGACATGCTGACTTTGGTGGAGAAGTAGAAAGAGTTCTAAAAATGGTAGATGGAGTACTTCTACTTGTGGATGCATTTGAAGGTGCTATGCCACAAACAAGAGAAGTTTTAAAAAAATCTTTGGCACTTAATTTGAAACCTATTGTTGTGATTAATAAAATTGATAGACCAGGAGCTAATCCATTAAAAGTAGTAGATGAGATTATTGAACTATTTATTGAACTAAATGCAACAGATGAACAACTTGATTTTCCAGTTGTTTATGCGTCAGCTAAAAATGGAACAGCAAAATTAGATTTGAATGCAGAAGACGGAGACTTAACATGCCTTTTTGAAACCATTGTAAATAAAATAGAATGTCCAAAATGTGAAGAAAATGGACCAATGCAAATGTTAGTATCTAATATTGATTATGATGAATATTTAGGAAGAATTGCAGTAGGAAGAGTAGAAAGAGGAACAATTCATGTAAATGATACAGTAGCAGTATGTAAAAAAGAAGATCAAGTTACAAACGGAAAAATTGCAAAACTATATACCTATATGGGATTAAAAAAAGTTGAAGTGGAAGAAGTAAAAGCAGGAGATATTGTATCTCTCTCAGGAATCCCAGATATTAATATAGGAGATACCATCTGTGACAGCAATGCTCCAGAAAAAATACCATTCGTAGATATTGATGAGCCAACTGTGTCTATGACATTTAGTGTTAATGATGGACCTTTTGCAGGAAGAGAAGGACAATTTGTTACTTCTAGACACTTAAGAGATAGACTTTTTAAAGAATTAGATAGAAATGTAAGTTTAAGAGTAAAAGAAACTGATAGAGCAGAAAGCTTTGAAGTATCTGGAAGAGGAGAATTGCATTTATCTGTTTTAATCGAAACAATGAGAAGAGAAGGATTTGAACTTTTAGTTTCTAGACCAAAAGTAATTTTCAAAGAAATAAATGGTAAAAAATGTGAGCCAATGGAAAGGCTAATTGTTAATGTACCTGATGATTGTATTGGAACAGTTATTGAAAAATTAGGAAGAAGAAAAGGCGAAATGTTGAATATGGAGCCATTAGAAGCAGGACGTACCAAGATTGAATTCAAAATCCCAGCAAGAGGTCTTATTGGATATCGAACAGAATTTATGACAGACACAAAGGGAAATGGAACCATGAATAGTATTTTCGATTCCTATGAAGAATATAAAGGAGAAATATCTTCAAGAACAAGAGGTGTTTTAGTAGCATTTGAAAAAGGTGTTTCTGTAACATATGGACTTTATAATGCACAAGAAAGAGGAGATTTATTTATTGGTCCTGGTGTAGAAGTTTATGAAGGAATGATTGTAGGATTAAATTCTAGAAGTGAAGATATTGCAATTAATGTATGTAAAGAGAAACATTTAACGAACACAAGAGCTTCTGGTTCAGACGATGCCTTAAGATTAGTTCCACCAATAGAATTTTCATTAGAAAAAGCAATAGAATTTATTGCAGATGATGAATTAGTAGAAGTAACACCAAAAAATATTAGGTTAAGGAAAAAAATATTAGATAGTAAAATGCGTGAACGTGCTGCAAGACAAGCATCAGCAAATTAACAGAAAAATCAACCATATACCAATATTTTATATAGATTAATGAAATTGCCATATACGTAGGTGCTTGTTTTGACAAGTACATTCAAAAAATAGATCAAAAATTATAAGGACTGATTTTCAAATAAGGCTATAAAAAATAGTGATACAGTAAAGTAATTTATGAAAAAATGTAGGGGCGATTTTAATCGCCCGTTCTTTGATAAAATTACTTAAAATAGAAATAATAAGAGAGGATAAAAAATGAATCAGGAAGAATTAAAAAAAATAAAAGAAGAAGCACTTTCAGAACACATTCCTATTATTATGGATGAAACATTAAAAACTATTCAAGAAATAATAGGGGATAAAAAACTAGAAAAAATATTGGAAATAGGAACAGCTGTTGGGTATTCAGCAATTTGCTATACACAATTTCTAACAGAAAATGGGAAAATAGATACGATAGAAATAGACCATGAAAGAGTTCAGAAAGCAAATGAAAATATAAAAAAAGCAGGAGTAGATAAAAAAATTACAGTACTAGAAGGAGACGCTTTGGAAATACTTCCTACTTTAAAAGAACCATATGACATGATATTTATAGATGCATCAAAGGGAAAATATCCTAGATTTTTGGAACATGCTATAAGACTTTCTAAAGTAGGAACTATCATTTTAGCTGATAATATTTTATATAAAGGTTATGTAATGGGAGACTATAATAAACATAAACAAAGAACAGCAGTAAGAAATTTAAGAGAATACATAAAACTAGTTACAGAAAATCCTATGTTAGAAACAAAAATATTAGAAGTAGGGGACGGCTTAGCAGTTACAAAAGTAAAGTAGATGTATTGACAAAAAAGGAAATATTATATAAAATAAAAAGCATCAAATATTTAACCGATATCAAATGATAAAAGGAGAAAAAATGAACAAAAGCGGAAAACGTTGGGAGAGTAACACGCGCGCACACACACGATATAATTTAATAAATAAAAAAGAGAACAATCGGAACTATCCATTTCGAGTGTGATTATCACGCGCGAGATGGGTAGTCTTTTTGTGCAATTAATGAATAATGAAAAATGAATAGTGAATAATGAATAAATAATCTTTACATTCTAGGTCGGTCAAGACCGACCCCTACAAAAAATTATTTATCATTCATTATTCAATATTAATTATTCAATATTAATTATTCACTATTCATTAAATGTATATGTGTAGGGTGTCGCCGCCTTCGGCGACCCATGCTACAAAGAAATTACCCGAAAAATGTAGGGGTTCGTCTTGACGAACCTAGAAAGAACGGAGGAAAAAGGAAAAATGAAAAAACAAAAAAGAAAAGAAGAAAAAGGAATCACCCTAGTCGCATTGGTAGTAACAATTATTGTTTTAATCATATTAGCAGGAGTAACCTTAAATATTGTACTAGACAATGATGGAATTATCAATAAAGCAAAACAAGCGGTAGATGACTATGAAAATGCCCAAAAAGAAGAACAAGAATTACTAGGGCAATTAGATGGCCATTTTGAATATGATGAGCAAGCAGGAGTAAATAAACCAAAATTAGCAGAAGGAATGATACCAGTAAAATGGAATGGAACTGCTTGGGTAAAAGCAGATGAAAACAATACAAATTTTGATTGGTACCAATATGATACCACAAATAAGAAGTGGGCAAATGTAGTAACAGTAAAAGAAATAGGGACAAAAACAAGAGAACAATATCAGCAAGCAGGAGTAAATGAAGTAATAGCAGAAGAAGATATTATAGGAATGTTTGTATGGATACCAAGATATAGTTATAAAATTACAAATGGATATCATACCAATGCGGATGGAACAGGAACAATAGACATTAAATTCTTAAAAGGGACAACAGATAATTACGAAGGAGGAACGGCAAATAGAAACAACAAAAGTAATGAAGATTTTGTAGTACATCCATGTTTTACAAATGGAGTAACTACAGGATATAGTAATGGAGAATATAACAAAGAACTAACCGGAATCTGGGTAGCAAAATTTGAGGCAAGTAGTAACACAACAACAGAAGAAAATCCTAACTTGGGAAGTAAGTATGGTGGAGGAAATAATATAGAAAACCAAGAAGTAACGATAAGACCAAATGTAACAAGTTGGAGATATATAGAAGTAAGTAATATTTATACCGTATGTAAAAAATTAACACAAGACGGAAATATGCATGGATTAGGAAATGCAGATTCTCATATGATGAAAAATAGTGAATGGGGAGCAGTAGCATACTTAACACAAAGTGAATATGGAAATCCACAAACTAGTGATCTAGAAAGCGGTGTATGGATTAATAGTTATTATGAAGGAGATATTGAACAAACAGGAGCAAGTAGCTTTGGGGGATATTCTATTTATGGAACTACAAGAACTGGAATGGTAGGAATGAGAGGAGGGCAAACGAATGGAAGAGATAATTACTCAGACTGGGGAGCAAAACAAACAAATAAAACGGAAAATGATGATGGAAGTATTACAATAGAATATGGAGAAGTATATAGAGAAATAGATGTCATAGGAGGAGAACCAACGGGTACTCCATTTACAAATACGTATTATAGCTACGAAACGGGAAATGGACAAAAAGGAAGTAGTACAAGAAATATTTATGGTATTTATGATCTAGCAGGAGGAGCAGGGGAATATATGGCAAGTTACTTAAGTAAAATTGAGATACCAGAAAGTGGTCAAACCAAAGCTCAAAGAAGTGTGAAAAACTTTAATGAAAATATAGCAGAATGGGAAAAAACAAAATATGCAGGAATAAGGGATGCTATCGATTATGAAGGAACAAATGGGCAAATATTAAATTATAGAGATAATAGCGGAAAATATGGAGATGCCATTTGGGAAACCACAGACGAAAACGCTGGAAATGCAAGCAACCTCGAGTGGAATGCCGACAGCGCTGACTTTCCGTCCCTTGTGAACCCATTTTTCCTTCGCGGTGGTCTTTACATTTACGGTTCCACTGCAGGAGTATTTGCGTTTGATATTGTTAACGGCGACACCAATGGCCTTTGTTCCTTCCGCCCGGTGGTCGTTCTATAAATATATAGATACAAGACGAAAATAAAAATTATATAAACTGAACCCGAAAAGCTAGACACTTTTTGGGTTCAGTTTATATTAGGTTACTCTCTTTTGTAGATGCCTTTGATTGTATATATTCTTCATAAGGAATTCCGTAATAATATTGAAAGCATTCCTTAAAAGACATTTCCATAACAGGAGGATTTAAGATATCATTAATTACAATATAAGTAGGAACAGAGCGATATGGTTGACTTTCAATAGTTCTTTTTTTATAATTTTTAGAATGACTTGCTTCTCCATTTTTTGCTAATTCTTCCATAGATGCTGTTTTTATTTGTGTTTCCATATGAAAATCTGGAAGAGAAGAATAGAAAGAAGAAGAATGTAAAGACTGATATCCATTTCCTTTTGGAGATTTAATATAATCTTTTAATCTTTCTGGAACTTCTAGAAAAGAATGTTCTTTTTGAAATGCTTCTAAAAATTTAAAAAAAGAATAACAAGCGGAAATACATGTGTTTTCAGAATAATCATCTCCTACCGCTTCAATAATATGTTTTTCTGCTAAAATATCATAAATAGGAATAGAAGTTTCTCCTTTTGCCAAATATTTATCTACTTTTCCCATATAGCTACGTGGAGATTTTATTCTTGCTCTAGAAAAGAAACTAACATCAGGAAAAGCTTTTTTTAAAGCCATATGTTCTTCAGCTAAATAATCTAAAAACAGAGGTTTAAATTCTCTTGTATGTCTTAAATATAATTCATAAGCTCTTTCACGTTGCACTTGATGCTCAGGTGAAGGTCTTAATGTCTCTCTAAAAGAACTCAACTATCATCACTCCAATTGTATTAACTAAATAATTTTTATATATTTAATACAAGATAAAACAGTATCTGTAATAAAAATAATAAAACACACATTAAAAATGGTATACCTCACGCGAAGAGGTATTTTTTTTACCAAATGATCTACTTTTTTACGAATAAAAGGATGAATATGATTAATAAATAAAATGGCAATGAAGCCCCAAGCAATACTAAAAGCAAGCGTAATTCTACCATTTAAATTAAAAAATTCATTCGTATAATCCCAGCATTTTAATTTTAAAGTAGCATCTAATAAAAAACTGACAATATATTCAAAAACCGAAAAAATAATCCCAGCATAAAAAAAGAGCTTAAGAGAATTTTTTTTGTAATTACTAAAAAATAAAATTAAAATTAATGCACCATAACCATAAATGGGGCAAATAGGTCCATAAAGAAAACCTCTTTTATGGAATTCACCTAAGGTAATAACACAATATAATGTTTCCATACACCAACCAATAAAGGCATATAGAAAGAAATAAAAGGCATAAATAATTAATTTATTTTTTTTTAATGTGTTCACCGAAAATTCCCCTTTCTCGAATACCTATATCATATCAAAAAAACAATAAAAAGTAAAGAACATTAAAGAAATCATAAGATTTAAAAAAAATTCGAGAAGTGAAAAAGTAAAAGCAAGTCTCAAATATATAAATAGAAATTAGTCTTACACCAACTC
>CALXRW010000041.1 GCA_944390965.1 uncultured Clostridia bacterium | reverse complement strand
ATCATTTTATCATGTTTTCTGGTATTTCCTACTTTTATTTTTTATATTAGGTGTGACATATCTATTGTAAACCTATAAAATTTAAATTTTTCCAAAAAATAATTTTGGCAAGTAACAAAAGCGAGGGCACTTTGTTGTTCCCTCACTTTTTTCAAATATAAAATAATAAAGGTTTTTCTGTGCCAGATATCAGCAAGAATTATTATGATACTACAATACTATAAATTTTCTTTGGCACATATACTTCTTTTTTTATTGTTTTGTCTTTTAATGCCTCTGCAATAGTTGTATTTTTCTTTACAATTTCTTTTACATCCTCTGGACTAGTCTGACTTCCTACTTTTACAACTGCTTTTAATTTTCCATTAACTTGAACTGGAATTTCTATTGTATCTAAATGTAAGTCTTCTTCTTTATATTTAGGCCATAATTCTTTGTGTACAGATTCTGCTTTCCCTATTTTTTCCCATAGTTCCTCTGTAAAATGTGGTGCAAGTGGTGACATAATTTTAATGTAATCTTCTATCGTTTCCATTAGTAATTTTTTATTTACTTTTTCTGATGACTCATATTTTACTAATTCATTTACTAATTCCATGGAACGGGCTATTGCAGTATTAAATTGGAAAATGCCAATATCCTCTTCCATACACTTTATAGTATTACTTCTTACATATAATAAAGATTTTTCTGCTTCCCCTACTTCCTCTGTTTCTTTATAATTAGTTTTTAACACTTTATCAATTAAATTTTCTACTCTTGATACATATTTACTGATTGCCTTTATTCCTTCATCTTTCCATGGTCCACCATCTGTATAGCTAAATCCAAACATCAAATAAAGTCTAAATACATCTGAACCATAAGCATCAATATAAGTATCCGGTGCTACCGTATTTCCCTTAGATTTACTCATTTTATTTCCATCTGGTCCCAATATCATGCCTTGGTGAACTAATTTTTGGAATGGCTCATCAAAATCTAAATATTCCATATCTCTTAGTGCTTTAGTGATAAATCTTGCGTAAATCAAGTGCATAGCAGCATGTTCTTTACCACCAACATATACATCTACAGGTAACATTTTATCTACAATTTCTTTATTAAATGCCTCTTTCTCATTTTTAGCATCTGGATATCTTAAATAATACCATGAAGAACATACAAATGTGTCTAAGGTATCTGGTTCTCTTAACGCATCTTTTCCGCATTTTGGGCAAGTACAATGCATAAATTCTTTACATTTTTTTAGAGGAGATTCACCATCTGGTTTAAATTCTACATCATATGGTAATAATACTGGTAAATCTTTTTCCGGTACAGGAACCAAACCACAATCAGGACAGTTAATCATTGGAATTGGTGCACCCCAATATCTTTGTCTAGATACCAGCCAATCTTTTAATTTATAACTAATAGTTTCTTTCCCAGAATTTGTCTTTTCCAATTCCTTTTCTATTGCTTTTTTTGCTTCTTCCACTGTTAAACCATTAAATTGATTACTGTTTATTAGAATACCATCTTCTACATATGGTAATTCTGCTGTTCCCTCTCTATTATCAATCACCTGAATCATAGGCAATTGATATTTTTTAGCAAACTCAAAATCTCTTTCGTCATGTGCCGGAACCGCCATAACACAACCTGTTCCATATCCTTCTAACACATAATCTGAAATCCAAATTGGAACTTTAACACCATTGATTGGATTAATAGCATAACTTCCTGTAAAAGTTCCTGTTTTTGTTCTTTCTGTTGACATTCTTTCAATTTCTGATAAATGTATTGTTCTTTGTCTATATTCTTCTACTGCTTTTTGGCATTCTGGCTTTGTAAATTTTTCTACCAATTCGCTTTCTGGTGCAAGAACAACATAAGTAACTCCACATAATGTGTCTGGCCTAGTTGTAAATACTTTAATATCAATGTCTTTATTTTCTGTTTTAAATGTGATTTCTGCACCTTTGCTTTTCCCTATCCAATTGGTTTGAATTTTTTTTGTTGCCTCTGGCCAATCCAAAGTCTCTAATCCCTCTAATAATTCTTCTGCATAATTTGTAATTTTAAAAAACCATTGATTTAACTTCTTTTTCTCTACTACTGTTTTACATCTTTCACAAGCTCCATTTATTACTTGCTCATTTGCCAAAACAGTATTACAACTGCTACACCAATTAACTGGTGCTTCTTTTTTATATGCTAAACCATTTTTGTATAATTGTAAAAATAGCCACTGTGTCCATTTATAATAATCTGGCATACATGTTTCTACAGAATAATTCCAATCATAAGTTGCTCCCATTTCTTCTAACTGTTTTTTCATGGTTGCTATATTTTTTATTGTTGAATCTTGTGGGTGAATACCAGTTTTAATTGCATAGTTTTCTGCAGGTAGTCCAAAAGCATCAAATCCCATTGGGTGGAATACATTATATCCTTGCATAGATTTAAATCTTGCAAAAGAATCTGCTGGTGCAAAATTAAACCAATGTCCTAAATGAAGGTTGGCTCCTGATGGATAAGAGAACATTTCTAGGGTATAGAATTTTTTACCTGGTTTTTTTTCATCAAATCGGTAGAGATTTCCCTCTTTCCATTTTTTTTGCCATTTTTTGTCTATCTCTTTTGAATATGCCATTTGATATCGTCTCCTTTAAACTAATTTATAGAATTTTCCTTTTCCAATTTGTAAAATTGTTCCACTTTCTAATTTGATAATTGTTTTTATGTCTGTTATTCTTTCTCCATTTATTTTTACAGCCCCTTGTTCAAATAGTCTTCTTAATTCTCCTTTAGATTTATATTCTCCTGTTGTCATAATTCCATCTAGTAAACTATTTCCCAGATTATCCACATTCCTTTCAATTGTAATTTCTTTCGCATTTTCAGGTGCCTCTTGTTTTTGGAATGCTGTTTTAAAATTCTCTTCTGCTTTTTCAGCCTCTTCTTTTGAATGATATAAGGTTGTAATTTCTTTTGCTAATTCCATTTTGATATCTCTTGGATTTTCTCCATTTAAGAATCTTTGTTTGATTTTGGCAATTTCATCTGGATGTACATCTGTACATAATTCGTAATATTTTATAATCATATTGTCTGGTATTTTCATTACTTTTGTATACATAGTATCTGCATCTTCATTTACGCCTATATAATTTCCTAGACTCTTACTCATTTTTTCAACGCCATCAATACCTTCTAGTAATGGCATAAACAGTGTAATTTGTGGACTTTGTCCATAATCTTTTTGGATATTTCTTCCCATTAATACATTAAATACCTGATCTGTTCCCCCTAATTCAATATCTGCTTTAATAGCAACAGAGTCATATGCCTGCATTAATGGATAAAAGAATTCATGTACAGAAATACTTTGTTTGTTTTCGAACCTATTCTTAAAGTCATCTCTTTCTAATATCCTTGCAACAGTACATTTAGCACATAGCTCAATAACATCTCTAAAGTTCATTTCTCCAAGCCATTCGCTATTAAATCTTACTGTTGTTTTATTTTTATCTATTATTTTAAAAATTTGTTCTTGATATGTTTTAGCGTTCGCTTCTACTTGTTCTCTTGATAATTGTTTTCTCGTCTTTGATTTACCGGTTGGGTCTCCAATCATTCCAGTAAAATCTCCAATAATAATAATTGCTTCATTTCCCAAATCTTGTAATTGTCTTATTTTTCTTAACACAACTGCATGTCCTAAATGAATATCAGGAGCAGAAGGGTCTAAACCTAATTTTATTCTAATAGGTCTATTTTCCTTTTCAATTTCTTTTAATTTTTCTTCAATTTCTTTTACATCTGTGTGCTCTGCAGCACCTTTTAACATGATTTTTATGGTTTCTTCTATGTTCATATCACATTTTCCTTTCTACTTCTTGAAAATTCATGGTCATTATAGCATATATTAGTCAAAATTTCAAATAAAAAAAGAAAGTTTTAGCTTTCTTTTCATTAATTTCACTTCTATTTATAATTAGATTCAATCTGTAATAATTTTTCTTTTACTGGTAAGCCCCCAGCATAGCCTACCAGCTTTCCATTCTTTCCAATTACGCGATGGCATGGAATGATGATGATTATTTTGTTATTATGGTTTGCCATTCCTACTGCTCTTGCTCCTTTTGGGCAACCCACCATCTTAGCAATATCTTCGTAAGATTTTGTTTCTCCATAAGGTATTTCTAATAAAGCGTTCCAAACTTTTTCTTGAAATTCTGTTCCTTGTGTGTCAATTGGTATATCAAAAATTTTTCTTTTTCCTTCTAAATATTCTTTTAATTCTTTTATTGTTTTCTTTATCAAAGGTGTTTCTCTTTCAGATTCTTTTTCTGAATCTGTAACATTAATTTCTACAATAGCATCTCCTTCTTGTGCTATTTTTATTCTACCAATTTTCGTTTGATAATAACAAGTTATCATTTTTTACTCCATTTCTATCATTTGTTTTTTAAGAATTCTCTTGCCACCCTTTACAAACATCAATCCAATCTAAACTCTTAGAACAAGTTTCTAATTCTTCTACTGTCATTTTTACAACGCTATTACTGCTTCCACAAGCAGGATAGATCGTTTCAAATCTTCTTAGCGAAATATCTAGGTAAACTCTCACTCCTTCATTCACCCCAAATGGACATACACCACCAACGGCATGTCCAATTTTTTCTTCGACTTCTTCTTTTGATAGCATTTTCGCTTTTGTATGAAATTGTTCTTTAAATTTTGTATTGTCAATCTTTGCATCTCCTGAAGCTACAATTAATACAGGATTATCTTCAACTTGAAAAGATAGTGTTTTAGCAATATGCTCTGGTTCACACCCAATTGCTTTTGCAGCCAGTTCAACTGTAGCAGATGATTCTGAAAATTCTTCCACTCTATCTTCTAAATTCCATTTTTTTAAATATTCTTTTGCTTTTTCTAATGACATATAAATTCCTCCCTAAAATTGAATGATTTCTAAATGTTCTAACAATATTTTTGTTCCCATTAAAATTAAAATAATTCCGCCTATTATTTCTGCTCTTTTCTCATATTTATCTCCAAAAATATTTCCAATTTTTACTCCCAAAAATGATAAAAGAAAGGCTATTATACCAATGATAATTATGGCTAATATTAAATTCACTTGTAAAAATGCAAATGTAATTCCAACTGCTAAGGCATCTATGCTAGTTGCTATTGCTAATAGCGTCATTGTTTTATAGTCCATTTTTTCATCAATAACTTCTTTGTCTCCTTTTAAAGTAGCATGAATCATATTTATTCCTACAACAGATAATAACATAAAGGCAATCCAATGGTCAAATTTTTCCATTACATTTTCAAAATGAACTCCTAAAAAATAACCAATGATTGGCATAAGAGCTTGAAATATTCCAAAGTAAAGTCCAATAATAACTGCATTTTTCCATTTCATCTTTTTCATAGATAAACCTTTGCAGACTGCAACCGCAAAGGCATCCATCCCTAATCCAATTGCTATCAAAGTAATCTCTATAATCCCCATTATTGTCCTCCATTTTAATATAAATGTATTGCGATATTATAAAATCATTCCTATAATATTTTAATTTATCTTTCCAAATTATCTTCTCTTTCTCCTCTTTTCTTTGAAATATAATCTGATATATCATCTAATAACGATGTGTCATTTTGTTCCTCCCAAGTTTGCATTCCCAATTCTCGTGTTGATATTGTTTTGCTTTTATATCCTAATTTTTCTGCAATACCATGAAAAAAACTTTTTTCTTCTTCTAAAATATCAGTAAATTCTTTAATTACATCATCTACATAGTCTTGGTTTTCTTGCTTCCCACCGGATAATAATATTCTTAATGTTTCCTTTCCTTTTTCATCCAATTCTCTTTTAGTCCATATATTTGAGTCTCGAACAATATCAATTTGTTTTTCTGATAAGTTTAATCTCTTAGCCACATCTTCCATACCACTAAAAAAAATTGCTTTTCTTGTTTTCCCTTTTTGTACCTTTTCTGCATAATTTGATAAGTAATGCAATCCATCAATCTTACTGCCATTATACAGAACAACAGTTCTTGATTCTAAATCTTTTTTCAAAGTACTTGAATGCATTAAAAAATCTGCATAGGTTTGTCCTTGTCCTTCTTTTTCTAATGAACCATCTCTTGATCCTATAACACTTTTCGCTATTTCTACATACTCAGGATATTTTTGTTCATCAATATCTTTTACATCTGGGTTAATTGCTCTAATCATTTCTCTGGCGATTTCTTCTACAAACCCTTCTGTTATGATATTATGTATCTTTGTTTTACCATTATCCATTACTTCTAGTGTACTAAGTCCGGTTGAAATGCAAGTTTCTTTTCCTAATTGATGCTCTTGCAAATCAAATTTAATCGTGTCAATCCCTCTCTTATTTCCATCAGGACCTACATAATGAAATCCCCTTGTTTCTTCCCCTTTTTCATTTATATACGTTCCATATATGTAATCTGGTTCTTTTAGAGTTTCTCCAGTTTTACATGTAACATAACTGCTTATTTTACTATAATTTCGATATGTTTTTCCATCTTCACTCTGATATTCATATTCCATATTCGTTTCTGTAGGCTCAATAATTTCCTTTTCTGAATTATGCGTCCACTCATGAAATGCTGTTTGTCTTAGGTTAGTTAATAAAGATTGCCCTCGTCTTAAATCAGTAAAATTAATTCCATCTACTGGATAATTAATTGGATTTCCTAGCTCATCTTTTGCAAATCCTTTTATCATACCCTTTTCGTAAATAAAAACGGCACTCGTAATTTCTCCATCACTCACATAATCTAAATGTTGTGCTCCTGCTCTCATTACCATTCTATATTTTTTCGTTGTTACAGGAATGCTACTTTTATCTTCAATAGATTTACCATATAAACATTCATCGTCCATTCCAGGTATAGGGTTGCCAATTCTAAATTTTTTCACTCCATCAAATAGCTTTTCTAGCATAGATTCAAAAGATACCTTTCCCTGCGTAATTTTTTCAGTTGCTAAACAATATTCAAAAGCTAATAGTTGAGAAATATCTACCTGCTCTTTTATATCTCCTGTATTTAAAGTAATATGTTTATCCCAATTTCCATTTGTTTGCTCTATTTTTTCTTTTATCATCTGAAATCTTTTATTGTCAGTTTCTTGATAAACAGTTAATAATCGCTCTACCTCATCTGCAAACTCCCTATATTTTCTTTGTGTAACATTATCTAACTTATCTACATTAATATCCATATGAATCCCCTTCTATTATATTATTTTTTACACTTTTATATAGAATCTTTATATTATCATAGTATCACATACATTTAAAAAAAACAATATATTACCATAGTTAAAGGCAGATTAACAAAAGTTTGTCAAATTTGCTTTTTTATTGAAAATAATGTATAATATTATTATACTAACTCACATAGTGAGATTGGAGGTTACCATGTTGTTCAATGCAAACATTGCCAGGTTCATTTCCAAGAGGCAAAAAGCCAAAGGACTGCACACAGAGCGTGTACTAATCAAGCAACTAATTGTTTCTGCTGCCAAGCTCGGGCGGACGTCATGTCGCCTCAAGAAGGTATCAGATGATACAAAAAATTGGTTAGGATCGCATGGCTACAAGGTGGAATCTTCAACTGATGGCTATACCATCAGTTGGCAATAGTGGTAACAGAAAGCACTTTTTCAATTGAGAAAGTGCTTTCTTCTTGGGTATTTAACATGTGAACATGGGAACGTGAACATGTGAACGGACTTTTGGTTCAATGCAAAAAAAGAAAGAGTAAAAATCGATAAATTCTTACTCCTTCTTGGTGCCAACGAAGTAGTTATTTACAACTTTTTTCACACCTTTAACGATTGATACAAATATCAATCAAGCTATATATAGATTACCAGATTATTCAATAAAAATCAAGTAACTTAACAAAAAACTTTTTGCGAAAATTTGTTTTATTGTAAATTGTATGCTATACTAACTAACATAGGAAATGAACATAGTAGTAGATATGTGTTGCCACTGCACTAGATAACTTTGGTTATCAGAAAGTGAGGTGGTGTTTATGGGTTTTATACTTTTTTTAATATATGCCTTAATGGTATCAGCAACAATAAACGTAGCCTTATTAACGATTTTATACATAAAATATGTAAGTTCAACAATAAATAAGGAATAAAATAACAACACATTCCACTATGCCAATATTGCGAATGTGTTGTTATAACTATATGTAGTGGTAACC
>CALXRW010000040.1 GCA_944390965.1 uncultured Clostridia bacterium | reverse complement strand
ATGTGCTTTACACTTTAAAATTCTCCGTTGTCGGAGAACGATTTTTATTATACTATACCGGTTTCGAATTGTCAACACATTTTTTAACTTTTTTTAAACTTTTTTTCTATCCTTGTCTTCCTCTTTCTACTTCCTTTTTAGTACTCTCTTATAATAACATAATTACTTTCCTTAGTCAATACTTTTCCTTTAGAAATTTTTGCTTTTTTTACCTATTTTTAGAAAGCATCTAATTCTTTTACCGTATCTCTATATTTCAAATAAAATACATCTTTATCTTGAAGAGAAATAGAGTTCTGTAATTCACTAAATGTTACATAAATTTTATTTACATTAAAAGAATGTTCATTAACAAAATTTGTATTGTTCATTATTCTAGACAAGATTTCTTCTCCTGTCTTTAATTCTTCATTTACTTTTGTCCAGTTATTTTCTTCAACAGCTGCATATGCATTAATTAAAGAAGATTTTACTTCCTTTAAATTTTTTTGTGATTCTTCTGTTACTTTTTCTATATACTTTGGTATATACGTATATAATTTTGCCATTTCAGCAGTAGCTACTATCTTGTCTTCGTTTTTTATTGCAATAGTTGCATTATCCAAAGTCTTGCTAAAATCTAAAATATCATAATTATTAACTCCTATTTTATTCAAATCAATAATAACTGTATTCCAAGATGTATAAATATCTTCTATTTCTCCTTTTATTAATTCCCATTCTGGTGTTTTTTCTTCTTGATTTAAAATACTACTTCTTGTCATTTCTGACACATTTATTTTCTCATTTTTATTTCCTGATTCTCCTTTGCTCCCTCCATCTTCTGATCCTTGTGTAGTACTTCCTCCACTTTGGCTTCCCTCTTGCGTTCCTGTTTCAGAAGATTCTTCTTCATTTACTTGTTTAATAGAAACCGTATAATTTTGAAAAGATATATGGTTCATTCTATTTAAAATACTAGTAATCGTTGAATCCAAATATTCTACTTCTGCTAATATTTTCTTTCTTAAATTATCTTCATCGTTGTTTTGGCCACATCCAGTTAAAAGTAATATTTCTAAAAAAATTGTAAATAATATTAAAACAGAATACTTTTTTTTCATTTTTAGTTCCTTTCTCATTTAAACTATATTATTTTCTTTTAGTATTACCTAAAAATTACCTTTTATTCTTATTTACAAAGGAGTTTAGAATTGGAAACTTTCGTTTATTTATATAGTAATGATGAAAATCAAATAGAAAATTTTTTAGAAAAATATTATCAGAAACCTATTTTACTAAATTCAAAATTAGAATGGGAAAAAGCTTATCAAAATCCTATTGAAATAGCAGATATTATAGGAACTTTTATCGATAATAATGATAAATACGAAATTAATATGTGGATTTCATTAGACAAGGATTTATTAATCAATGTAACAGATCATAACGCAGACAAAATAATAAGATATCTTTTTGAAAGATATCCTTATTAAATATGCTTCTACTCTTCTCTTAAGTTTCTAGTCATCAATCGATTAACAGCTTCTTGTGGAGATAAATTACAAAATAACACTTCATAAACAGTTTCGACAATTGGCATATGAACCTGATATTGTTTCATAAGTTTGTATGCAATTTCAATATTATCAATACTTTCTATTGTTTGCCCCACCTCTTTTTTGGTTTCTTCAATTGTTGCTCCTTTTCCAATTAATAAACCTGCTTTTCTATTTCTACTATGTTCACTTAAACATGTAACTATCAAATCACCTAAACCTGTTAATCCATAGAAAGTATTTTGTTGTCCTCCCATAGCTATTCCTAATCTAGAAATTTCAACCAAACCTCTAGTAATTAGTGCAGCAAAAGTATTGTCTCCTAATCCCATTCCAGCTGCGACACCTGCACAAAAAGCAATAATATTTTTTAATCCTCCTCCTAGTTCAACGCCCTTTACATCTTTAGAAGTATATATCCTCAAATCAGGACATGCAAAATTATTTTTTACTATTTCACATACTTCTTGATACTCAGAAGCAATTACAAGAGCTGTAGGCACTCCAATACTAACTTCCTCTGCGTGACTTGGTCCAGACAAAGCTCCAATTTTAGAAGATGGTAACTCTTCTTTTAATACTTCATCCAATGTATATAATGTTTCTGCCTCAAATCCTTTAGAACACATAATGACAGGTTGGTCTTTTACATATAATTTATATTGTTTTATTACATTTCTTGTAGCTTTTGATGGAGTAACATGCAAAATAATATCAGAATTTTCTATTGCTTCCTTAAATTCTAGAAAGCAAGTGATTCCTTGTGGAATTCTTATATTGGGCAAAAATTTGCATTTTCTTTGATCATTTATTAATTTTGTTTCCTCTTGTGAATAGGACCACATTCTGATTTCATGCCCCAATTTTACTAAATGAACAGCTAATGCTACTCCCCAACTGCCACTACCAATAATTGTAATTTTCATTTAGTCCTCCTTTATTCTGTTTTTTTCTTAAAGCTTAATTTGTTTTCTGTTCCATTTAAAATTCTTTTAATATTTTCCCTGTGATTAAAGCATACAAATAATCCGATGATAATTCCATAGATTATATAGCCAAAGTCCATTCCTTCTGCTCCTTGTACAAGATAGTTATTATGAATAAAAATGGTAAGGATAGGAAATAAAATAGCTGCTAACACAGATCCAATAGATACCATTCTAGTAATTGCCATAATTACCAATGCAAATACTAAGCATATTAATCCAATCTGGTAATTTGTTGTTATTAATACACCTAAAGCTGTAGCAACTCCTTTTCCCCCTCTAAATTCAAAGAAAATAGGAAAAGTATGCCCAATAATAACAAAAATTCCAGCAATCTGTACTAATAGTGCTTTATTAGTTTCACCAATAATAAGTCCTAATATAAACGCAATAAAAACAGATATTACCCCTTTTAGAATGTCACAAATTAAAGTAATAAGTGCCGCCTTCTTTCCTACTGTTCTTAACATATTTGTTGTCCCTGCATTTTTACTTCCTTTATCTCTTACATCAAATCCTGCCATTTTTCTGCTAAAAATTACTGAAAAATTAATACTCCCTATAAAATAAGCAATAATTGCCATAGTTGCATATTCCCACATAAAAATTCCTCCTTTTAATCTTCTTTTTTTTCTCTAATTATTGTTCTAATTGGTGTCCCTTCTAACCCAAAATTACTTCTGATTTGGTTTAATAAATATCTTTCATATGAAAAATGAAATAATTCTTTATTATTTACAAAAAATACAAAGGTCGGTGGTTTTGTAGAAGCTTGAGTAGTATATAATATTTTAAGTCTTTTCCCTTTATCTGTTGGTGGCTGTACTACAGCAATTGCTTCATTAATTACTTGGTTTATCATTGCGGTTGATATTCTCATTGCATTATTATTTGCAACCTTATGTATTAATTCAAAAAGTTTATCCACTCTTTTCCCAGTTTGTGCCGAAATAAATATAATTGGTGCATAAGTTAAATAAGATAATTTTTGATAAACCTCTTGTTTAAATTTTTCAAATGTTCCTGTTTCTTTTTCTACTAAATCCCATTTATTTACTACTATAATTAATCCTTTACCAGCCTCATGCGCTTCTCCAGCAATTTTTGCATCTTGATCAGTTACACCTGTTGTTGCATCAACTAACATTAAACATACATCTGCTCTTTCAATTGCTAAAATTGTCCTCATAACACTATATTTTTCAATTTTTTCTTCCACTTTGCTCTTTTTTCTTATTCCTGCAGTGTCAATAAATATGTATTTCCCTTGTTCGTTTTGGAATTCAGAATCAATGGCATCTCTAGTTGTCCCCGCAATTTCACTTACGATGTTTCTATTTTCTCCTAAGATCTTATTCACTAAAGAGGACTTTCCAACATTTGGTTTCCCTATGACAGCCACTTTAATTACTTCATTTTCTTCTTCAAGATTGCTTTCCTCTGGAAAATGTTCATATATAGCATCCAGCACATCTCCTATTCCAATCGCATTAGCACTTGATACCAAATATGGTTCCCCTAAACCAAGCTTATAGAATTCATACATATTATCTTTTGCTTTTTCATAATTATCTGCTTTATTGCATACTAGAACAATTGGTTTTTTTGACTTTTTTAGCATAACAGCAATCTCTTCATCAATCGCCGTAACTCCTTGTTTAATATCTGTTAACAATATAATTACATCTGCAATTTGTATTGCCATATTAGCCTGTTCTCTCATTTGAACAGAAATAATATCGTCTGCATCTATCTCGATTCCTCCAGTATCAATTAAGGTAAAATCTCTTCCACGCCAGTTTGCTTCTCCATAAACTCTATCTCTTGTTACTCCTGGCGTGTCTTCTACAATAGATAATCGCTTGCCTATAATATAATTAAAAAAAGTAGATTTTCCTACATTAGGTTTTCCTATAATTGCCACCATCGGTTTTGCCATTATTTTCACCTCGCACATTTATTTTATCTCATCTCTTTTATTTTTGCAATCATTCTCGAAAATTATTTTTAAATTGACATTATTTCGATTTATGATATAATAGAAGTATTATTTTACATAATATAGGAGGAAGAGCTCATGAAGAATTTCTTTAGTAAGTTAATTTCTCGGTTTCGTCATAGGGAAAACCCCACAAGTGAAACTCTACTGTTAGCAGTTCTTGTGTCATCAAAAACTCGTACCTGCAAAATTTGGAAAAATCTAGACTTTGATGAACGTGTAAAAGCGATCAGAAAAGCAAGTTTAATCCAGAAAGTTTCTTTGTTTGGATGTATTGAACCAGAATATCTATGTCTTTTTTCTTTTTGTATGAGTTTTGTGGAATTTTCAAAAGTATATTCTACTCTTGACTTCCGGAAACAACTTACATTCTGGAAAAAAGATATCTTACCTCCCGATTTGCAAGTTTCTCTTTGGGTATCTCTATCCTTAGAGAGTCGCTTAAAATTGTGGCGAGTCTTTAGTTTGTCAATGCAAATTGATTTATGGAAGAATTTGCCTGACAGACTTAAAGCAGATTGTTGGAATGAACTGTCTTTTATGGAAAGGAAGAACTTATTCAATTCTCTTGATTATTTTGAGCGCAGTCATCTGACCGACTTATTAATCAATTCTCAACAGAAGAGTATTTCCAAATCCTATTAAAAAAACGCCTTAATAGGCGTTTTTTATTGCATAAGAAAAATCGTCAGATTTTTCCGGAGCAACAAGGTTAAGTTACATATCTTATTTATTAGTATTTACTTCTTCTTTATATATGCTAACTTGTTTTTTATCTTTTCCTTTTCTTTCAAATTTTACTTTTCCTGTTTCTAAAGCATATAATGTATCATCACTACCGATTCCTACATTCATACCTGGATGGATTTTTGTTCCTCTTTGTCTAACCAAGATATTGCCTGCCTGTACAAATTGGCCATCAGCTCTTTTCACTCCTAAACGTTTTGCTTGACTGTCTCTACCGTTCTTAGTACTACCTCCACCTTTTTTATGAGCCACTTTCTTTCACTCCCCTCTTCACAATAAGTTAAAAATCTCATTATTTATTAGCAGTTTCTGCTTTTTTTGTTGTAGTTTTCTTAGCAGTTGTTTCTTTTGCAGGAGCTTCCTTTTCGGTTGTTTCTGCCTTTTTAGCTGCTGTCTTTATTCCTGTAATTTCTACTTTGGTATATGGTTGTCTATGTCCTTGTTTTCTTCTATAGTTCTTTTTAGGTTTCATTTTATAGACAATAATCTTTTTGTGTTTACCATGAGAAACTACTTTTCCTTCTACTTTTACATCTTTCACATATGGATTTCCAATTTGTACTTTTCCTTCATTAGATACTAAAACAACATTAGAAAAAGTTACCTTTTTTCCTTCAGCTGTATCTAATTTTTCAAAAAATACAACATCTCCTTCTGTTACTTTGTACTGTTTACCACAGCTTTCAATAATTGCGTACATCTTTATGTACACCTCCCTTTTCGTATACTCGCTAACCGGAAATTTAGGTAGCCAACTATTTTGACATTTATGAACCTTTATTAAGCGGTTTACAGACATTTATTTTAACATGCTCTAATATATTTGTCAATACTTTATGAATTAAATTCCAATTTGATTTCCTAGTTTTTCTTTTACCATTTGTTTTAATAAGATATTTTTTTCTTGTTCTAACTTGCTATCTTCTTCCATAACTTGTATTGCTACTTTTTGAGCTAATTTTAAAGTATCCATATCTTCAAATAAATTGGCTATTTTAAAATCAGGTATACCATGTTGTTTCGTGCCAAAGAAATCTCCAGTTCCTCTTAGTTCTAAATCTTTTTCGGCAATTTTAAAGCCATCATTGGTATTGGTCATAACCTTCATTCTCTGCCTTATAATTTCAGAATTTCCCTCATATTTTAAAATACAGTAAGATTTATACTCTCCTCTTCCCACTCTACCTCTTAATTGATGCAGTTGCGCTAATCCAAATCTTTCTGCATTTTCTATTACCATAATACTAGCATTAGGAACATTTACTCCTACTTCAATTACAGTAGTAGAAACTAAAAGATGAATCTTTCCTTCTTTAAATTCTTCCATAATATGGTCTTTTTCTTTTTGTTTCATTTTCCCATATAAGCATTCTACTCTATAGTTAGGAAAAATTTGATTCTTATATTTTTCTGTTAGTTCTATCACAGACTTTACATTCATTTCCTCATTTTCTTCAATAAGAGGGCACACAACATAGGCTTGTCTTCCGCTTTTTAAATTGTTCCTCTATGAAATGATTTACTCTGTCTTCCATTTGTTTCCTTACAGCGTAAGTTTCAATTGGTTTACGATTAGGTGGTAACTCATCTATGATGGAAATGTCTAAATCTCCATAAAGAATTAATCCCAATGTTCTTGGAATAGGTGTTGCTGTCATAACTAAAACATCTGGATGAGTACCTTTGTTTGTAATTGTTGCTCTTTGTCTTACACCAAATCTATGTTGTTCATCTGTTACAACAAGGCCAAGATTTTTAAAAACAACGTTTTCTTCCAAAATGGCATGTGTTCCAATTAATACATCAATACTTCCGTCTTGTAATTTCTGTAATAGTTCCTCTTTCTTTTTCTTAGTAATAGAACTAATTAAAAGTTCACAGCGAATTCCAACTTTTCCAAGTATTTCTTGAAAACTTTCTAAATGCTGTGTTGCAAGAATAGCAGTTGGCGCCATAATTGTTGCCTGATATCCAGATTTAACTGCTTTATAAATTGCAATCATTGCCACAATTGTTTTCCCGTGAGCCAACATCTCCTTGCAATAATCTGTTTATTGCTTTATTGCTTTCCATATCACTATCAATTTCTTCTAATACTCTTAATTGTGCTTTCGTAAGTTTAAATGGCAATTGATTGATTAATTCCGACATTTTTACCTCTTTACGAAAAGCAATCCCTGGTTCTTCAATCATATATTTATTTTTTAGAGCAAATAAGCTTAATTGCACATGAAATAATTCCTCAAATACCAGTCTTTTTCTTGCTATTTCTAACTCTTTAAAACTATCTGGAAAATGAATCTGCTTAATTGCTTGTTCAATATTACAAAGATTGCAGGCTTTTTTGATATATTCTGGTAAAGTTTCTGGTAATTCCTTTACCTCCATCAATGCATTTTCCATAATTCTTATTAAAGTACTTTGTGGCAATTCATAAGTAGATGGATAAACTGGCATAATTTTGCCTGTTTTTTTAATTTCTCCTTCTGGTTCAAAAATAGGCGAATTCATATCTATTTTTCCAAAGGTATTTTTGGCTTTTCCAAAAAAACGATATTTTTTTCCTCTACTTATCTGATTTTTTAAGTAAGATTGGTTATACCAAGTTATGGTTGCAACTCCTGTTTCATCTTCCACAGTCACTTGATAAATCACCATATTTTTTCGGACATACCTTTCTCTCATATTGGTGATAACTCTTGCCTCTATTAAAACATTTTCATTATCCATAACATGAGAAATAGGTGTTACTTTTGTTCTATCCTCGTACTCCCTCGGAAAATGTGTAATTAAATCTTGTAAAGTATAAATATTTAGCTTTTTAAAAGCATCTACTCTGCGTGGTCCTACTCCTTTTACATATTGAATTTCTTTTTTTAGGTCTAACACTCGTTTCTCCTTTCTATTAATTAATACTCCACTTTCATCAAACATAATCCATATGGCGGAAGTGTTTTCCCTGCCCTTTGTCTTTCTCTTGATTCAATAATATCAAGGATTTCTTCTGGCTTGATTTTTTTCATTCCAACTTCTAATATAGTACCAGCAATAATTCTTACCATATTATATAAAAAACCATTTCCTGTTAATTCTATGTAAATCCTGTCTCCTTCTTTTCTTACTTCTGCATGATAAATGGTTCTTACACTGGATTTACTACTTGTCCCACTAGCTTTAAAAGCTGCAAAATCATGTTCTCCCTCAAAATAAGATATTGCTTTTTGCATCGCAGGCATGTCTAATTGTTGTGATATATGATATTCTAAATTTCGGTAAATTGCCGTACCATATAAAGAATTATTAATCGTATAACGGTAAGTCTTTTTCTTACAATGATATCTTGCATGAAAACTTTCTTCTACTTCTGTTGCTTCTTTTATTACAATACTTTTTTTTACTTTAGAATTAATAGCAATTGGTATTTTTTCAATCGGAATATTGCTATTGGTCTTGAAATTAGCTACTTGTCCCAAACTATGTACACCTGCATCTGTTCTCCCTGATGCATTCAATTCTATTTTTTCTCCTGTAATTTCTTCGATTGCTTTTTCAAGTTCACCTTGTATATTTAATTTATTAGATTGCTTTTGCCAGCCGGTTAAATTCTTTTCCATCGTATTCAATCACTAATTTTATATTTCTCATTTTCTCTACCTCTTTGCATTTCTTATAAAAGGGACGGAGCTTTTGTCTCAACAAAATGATGATGAATCATCAGCTTATTTAAATGATCTATCCGTTTTGTTGAGACAAAAGCTCCGTCCCTCTGTCTGAACCGTCATCCCTTTGTCTATTTATTTTTTCTTTTCTTTCTTTTTAAATTTTATATTTGGAAATTTTCGGGAAACATTTTCTTCTCCAAATCTTTTTATAACAATATTTTTAATAAGAATTTTTTTCAATGCTTCTTCTTTTACATCTGCAATTAATGTTCCATCTTTGGCTACAGATATTTTTCCTGTTTCTTCTGAAATAACAATTGCAATACTATCTGATTCCTTCGAAATTCCAATTGCTGCTCTATGTCTTGTTCCTAACTCCTTTGCAATATCATTATCATTAGCAAGAGGTAACATACAAGCAGCAGCGGCAATTTTGTTTTCACTAATTACAACTGCACCATCGTGTAATGGGGTATTCGGTGTAAAAATATTTACTAATAACTGTGGAGATATATCAGAATTCATTGGAATTCCTGTACTAACAATGTCTTTAATTTTAATTTCTCTTTCGATTACAATTAATCCTCCTGTTTTTGCTTTTGATAATTCCATTGCTGCAATTACAATTTTATATATATTTTCTCTTGTTTTTGTTGCAATGTCTTTATCTAACCCAAAAAATCTTGTTAGTTTACTAGTTCCTAATTGTTCTAATGCTCTCCTTAATTCTGGTTGAAAAATTACTATTAAAATTAAAACTCCATAAGTCATAAAAGAAGTTAAAATGTAATTTAATATTTTAAATCCTAGTAAAGAACTTAATACTGTTACTATAATTAAAAAGAAAATTCCCCTTAAAAGTTGCCAAGCTCTTGTTTCTTTTGCTATCTGTAAAAACTTTATAATTAGAAACATTACTATCACAATGTCTAATATCATAATCACTAAATCCCATGGAGATTGTGACAGTCCCTCTAAATATGATACAATATTTGTTTCATAAAATTTTTTTAAATTTTCCACATTAATTTCCTCTCTTGTTTTACAAATATTTTAAGCAAAAATACTAAAAATAATGGTCGCAGATACTCCTAATACCATAAGTCCAGCTAAAGTTCCAGCTATAATTCTCGTCCACATTTTATTTTTATCTTTCTTTACGTTCATTTTTATTTTCCTTTCTATTGTTTTTCAACTAAAAATATACCATAGATATTTCAAAAATTCAATACATAATATCTAAATCTTCTTCTAAATTTGTAGGTTTGTCAAACATATGTCACACTTTATTGATAAATATATAGTTTGAAATACCTAATATGACTACTCTGTACT
>CALXRW010000039.1 GCA_944390965.1 uncultured Clostridia bacterium | reverse complement strand
GAACAAAAGGCACGAGCAACTTACGAAAAATTAATTGATTTATGTTGTGACGATAAAGATGTTGTAGATGTACTAAAATATTTAAGAGAAAGAGAAATAGTACACTTCCAAAGATTTGGAGAAGCATTAAATAGTGTACAAGATAAATTAGCACAAAAGAAATTTTATATGAATCAATGCCCAGAAAACATTCAAAAATTAACTGATTGCGAATGTGGTAGAAATTAGAAAAATGTAATTTAAAAAAGGTGTTGAAATAAAAAAATTTCAACACCTTTTTTATGCGAAAAATTCACATAGTTTACATTTTTTTTTCATTTTAATACCTTAAAAAATTGTTAAAATTAATAAAAAATGTGAAAGATTACCAAAATATATGGTATAATTTATATAAGACTTGCTTGAGGAGAAAGTATGGAATTAAATGATTTTAAAGAAGAAATTGAAGAACAAGATACGGATACCATAAAGAGAAAAATATTGACAGCTATATATGATTTAGCAGTACAAATTGCAAAACATGAAGGAATAGAATATAATGAAAAAGGCTGTAAATACCTTTTAGTTAAAGAAATTATGGAGCAGATGCCAAATATCTCATATGCAAATGATTATTATGAGATTTTATATAATAAACTATATAATCAAGAAAAAATAGAAGAAGCAATTGAGCGTTACAATCGAATAAATAACTCGTGGGAATATTATTTGGAAGACGAAAGAGAAATAAAAGAAAAGGGATATAAAAATTTACTAAGAATAGGACAAGATAAATTAACAGTATTATTTCACGAAATGCTAGATTTTAAAAATAAAAAGTATGATAAAGATTGGGATTTTTTAACATTATTAGAATATACTTCTAGATATTATAATGCCTTTAGCCATGAATTTGATGAGGTTTACTTAGGGTTAAAATACCATGTGGTAAAAGATATTTATGGAGAAGAAAATATTCCTATTGGGGAAGTTGAAAATATACAGAATATTAGATATCTCTATTCTGAACTTAGCAGTGATTATATGGCAAGAGCAAATGACTATATAGACATTGATTTAAAAGAGAATCAAACATATAAAGATTTAATAAGAGAGAAAAAGCAAGAATTTGAAAAATTGTTTAAGAAGATGCTTGATTATGTTCAGATTTCCTATAAAGATAAGAATTTCTATCAAATACAGAACCTTGTATGTGAAACCTATCCTTGGTATGAAGACATGATACATCATGCATTAGAGCATAATAGCTTACATGAAAATAATATTGATATTTTGGATTCTCTTTATAAAATCTATGATAAACTAAAAAATTACAAGAAAGATTATCAAAATTTAAAAACAGAATGGGATAAAGAGAAAAAAAACGATGAAAAAAGTGATTTGGATGAATTAGAATTTATAGATATTGATGAAGATGAAGACATCTTGGAAAATATTTATGATGAAGAATTTTTGAAAAAATATCAAAAAGAATTTGAATGAAGGTGATAAAAATGGCCTATATAGAATTTAAAGATGTGGTAAAAGAATATACCATGGGTGAAATAAAAATAAGAGCACTAAATAAGACAAATTTTCAGATTGAAAAGGGAGAACTAGTAGTAATCGTGGGGCCAAGTGGTGCTGGAAAAACTTCAGCTTTAAATATGTTAGGAGGTATGGATACAGTTACTTCTGGTGAAATTATTATTGATGGAAAACATATTGAAAAATATTCACCAAAACAGCTAACTAAATATAGAAGAGAAGATATTGGATTTGTATTCCAGTTCTATAATCTAGTACAAAATTTAACAGCAATTGAAAATGTAGAATTAGCAACTGAAATTTGCAAGAATCCTTTAGACCCCAAAAAGGTATTGGAACAAGTAGGGCTAAAAGAAAGAATGAAAAATTTCCCAGCACAATTATCCGGAGGAGAACAACAACGTGTTGCTATTGCTAGAGCAATTGCCAAAAATCCCAAATTATTATTATGCGATGAACCTACAGGAGCACTAGATTATAATACAGGGAAACAAATTTTAAAACTTCTACAAGATACTTGTAGAAAGAATAATATTACTGTAATTATTATTACACATAATGGGGCAATCGCACCTACAGCAGACAAAGTAATTCATTTTAAAAATGGTATGGCATATGATATTGTAAAAAATGAAAATCCAATTCCAATTGAAAACATAGAATGGTAGGAGGGGATTCCTATAAAAAAGGCGATAATAAAAGATAGTTTAGTAGAAACGAAAAAAAATTTTAAGAGATTTTTATCTATTTTATTAATCTCCTTTTTAGGTGTTGGTTTTTTTGCTGGAATTAAAGCAACAAGTCCAGATATGAAACAAACAATAGATACATATTTAGATAATACAGAAACAATGGATATTCAAGTATTATCCACTTTAGGAATTACCCAGGAAGATGTGGAAGCATTGGAAAATATAGAAGGAATAGAAAAAGTAATACCTTCTTATAGTCAAGATGTAATGATTCAAACAGCAGATAAAGAATATGTGGCAAAAGTACAGTCAATTGAAGAAATAAATAAAGTAGAAATAGTAGAAGGCAGGATGCCAGAAAATGCTAATGAATGTGTAATTGATACAGAATATTTAGAAAATGAGAACCACCAAATAGGAGATAAAATACTTATTAATGAGGAAGATGGTTTTAATACACAAGAATTAACAATAGTTGGAACCATAAATTCTCCTCTTTATCTTACAAGAACCAAAGGTACATCTAATCTTGGAGCAGGAACCATCCATTATATTATTTATGTACCAAAAGAAACTTTTAACCTGGAAGTATATACAGAAGCATATATCATTGCAGAACAAGTAAAAGAGCTATCTTTTTTTGATAAAGAATATGAAGAAAAGATTGAAAAAGTAAAAGATGAAATAGAAAAAATTTCTGAGGAAAGAAAAGATTTAAGATATGAAGAAGTAATTGGGGAAGCTAATAAAGAATTGCAAGAAGCAGAAAACACGTTAGCAGAAGAAAAGCAAAAGGCAGAAGAAGAAATTCAAAATGCAGAGAAGGAACTTGAAGATGGAAAACGAGAATTAGAAGAGGGAGAACAAGAGCTAAACCAAAATGAACAAAACGCAGAACGAGAATTTCAAAATGCAGAGAATTTAATAGAACAGGCAGAAGCAGAATTGACACAAAGGGAATCAGAATTAAATCAAGGTAAACAAGCAATTATTGAACAATATGGTAGTATAGATAATGCCTTAACAACATTACAGACAAATCAAGCCCAAATTGAAACAGGATTGCAACAATTAAACCAAAGCAAAACAGAATATGAAGGAAAAATTCAAGATACAGAGCAACTAATTTTGTCTTTGCGACAACAAGAACAAACACCAGAAATTATGGCACAAATACAGCAGTTACAATTGGCCTTATCTGGTTATACAAAAGCAGTAGAATCAATTAATAATATGATAACAGAACAAAATACAAACTTATCTGCTGTAAAATCAGGAATAGAACAAATTCAAGCTTTATTGGCAGGAGAAACGCAAATTGCAGAAGGAAAGCAAGAACTAGAAGACCAAAAAAGCGAATTAGAAACAACAAAAAGACAAACAAGGAATCAGATAGCAGAAGCTAGAGCAGAACTAGAAGAAGGCAAAAAAGAACTAGAAGAAGGGCAAAAAGAGCTAGAAGAAGGAAAGAAAGAAGCAGATGAAAAAATTGCTGAAGCGGAAAAGGAAATACAAAATGCTAAAGATGAAATAGCAGAAATTGAAGAACCAGAATGGTATATACTAGATAGAGATACCAATATGGGGATTGCTAGTTTTAAACAGGATACAGATAGAATTGCAAAAATTGGAGAAGTATTTCCTATTGTATTTTTCATAGTGGCAGCTTTAATTTCTCTTACTTCTATGACAAGAATGGTGGAAGAACAAAGAGAAAAAATAGGAACATTAAAAGCTTTAGGATATCCAAAAGGAGAAATTGCATTAAAATACATTATTTATGCTTTTTCAGCTACAGTAATAGGTGGAATCATTGGATTAGTAGTAGGATTTTATACAATTCCTAGAATTATTTATGATATGTATCGTATGATGTATACGACACCAGAACTTATCATTGAATTTAACTTAACATACACATTTGTGGGATTAGGCTTAGCAGTAGCATGTACTTGCTTAGCAACCGCATATGCTTCTTATAAAGAATTAAAAGAAATGCCAGCAACACTTATGAGACCAAAATCTCCTAAATTAGGGAAAAGAGTCATATTAGAGAAAATACCGTTTATTTGGAATAAGCTAAAATTCACGCAGAAAGTAACAGTTAGAAATATTTTTAGATATAAGAAAAGATTTTTAATGACGATTATTGGTATATTTGGTTGTACTTCAATGATTATTGCAGGATTTGGTTTAAGAGATTCTATTAGTAGTATGATACCTTCTCAATATGGAGAGATTTTTCAGTATACTATGAGAACAGATATGAAAGAAGGAGAAGATGTAAACCAATTTATTCCAACATTAGGAGAAAAAGAAGAAGTATTAGATAGTATTGCAGTAAATATGCAATCTATAGAGATAACAAAAGATGGCAACACAGAAGAACCACAATTGATTGTGCCTAAGGAAGTTAATAGATTATCAGAATTTATTAAATTAAAAGAAAAAAATAAAGATGAAATTTTCCTATTGGAAAAAGATCATATTTTTATAACAGAAAAATTGGCAAAACTATTAAATGTAAAAGAAGGAGATGAAGTAATACTAAAAGATGCAGATGATAATGAGGTAAATGCAAAAGTTTCTCATATTGTTGAAAACTATTTAATGCATTATGTATATATGAGTCCAGAAACATATGAAGAGCTATTTGGAGAAACAGTAGATTATAATGTTATTTTATCTAAAACAGTGGAGCTTTCAGAAGAACAAGAGGAAGAGTTTGCAAAAGACATATTAGATCATAATACCAATGTATCAGGAGTTACATTTACATCAGCAACAGCAAATTTATATGACGATGTTATGAATAATTTAAGTTATGTAGTAGTTGTATTGATTGTTTCAGCTGGGTTATTAGCTTTTGTTGTATTATATAATCTTTCAAATGTAAATATTAGTGAAAGAATAAGAGAGCTAGCTAGTATCAAAGTATTAGGATTTTATGATGGAGAAGTATATCGTTATGTATCAAGAGAAACAGTTATTCTAACAATTATTGGAATTCTATTAGGTTGCTTGGGTGGATATCTCTTAAATATGTATTTAATACAAACTTGTGAATTAAATGAAACCATGTTTGATACTACAGTAAAGCTAGCAAGTTATTTATATGGAATTGCTATTACAGTTTTCTTTACCATTATCGTAAATATCTTTACCTACTTTGCATTAAAGAAAATTAATATGATAGAAGCATTAAAAAGTGTGGAATAAAATATAAATAAAAAACCAAATAGAACTATTGCAATTTATAAATGTCTATGATAAGATAAATAAAGTTTAAAAGGGAGTAGCTTATTAACTACTAACCAACAATAACACGATAGTTTATCTGGTTAGTAACCTAGAGAAAAAGGCAAGCAAGACTTTTAAAGAAAAAATAGGTATGTGTAGCAAAATACTTTGTTTTCTTTAAAAGTTTTTTGTTGTACATAAGAAAGGAGTGTTTTGATTGGCAAAAAATTGGTTTCATATGTCAATTGAAGAAACAAAACAAGAATTAAAAACAGACTTAGAAAAGGGATTAAGTGAGGAACAAGTAAGACAAAAAGTAGAAGAATTTGGCTACAATGAATTAAAAGAACAAAAGAAAAAAAGCTTGTTTGTAAAATTCTTAGAACAATTTAAAGATTTTATGATTATTGTTCTAATTATTTCAGCAATTGTATCAGGATTTGTTGGAGTGGCAGAAGGAGAAGGTATTACAGACACAGTAATTATTTTGCTGGTTGTAATTGTAAATGCTGTTATTGGAGTGATTCAAGAAAATAAAGCTGAAAAATCTTTAGAGGCCTTGCAAAAATTAAGTAGCCATGTAGCAAAAGTAATAAGAAACGGAAAATTAAATGTAATTCCTTCTAGAGAGCTAGTACCAGGGGATATTGTGGTATTAGAAACAGGGGATTATATTCCGGCAGACTTGAGATTAATAGAAGCTGTAAACCTAAAGGTACAAGAATCAGCTTTAACAGGAGAATCTGTTCCAGTAGAAAAAGATACTTCTGTTATTGAAGGAGAAGAAGTCAGTTTAGGAGACAGAATTAACATGGCATTTTCTTCTAGCCTAATTACTTATGGTAGAGGAAAAGGAATTGTAACAGCAACAGGAATGGATACAGAAGTAGGAAAAATAGCGGAAATTATTAGTTCAACAGATAAAACAGAAACACCACTTCAAGTAAAACTAAATAAGTTAGGAAAAACATTAGGTATTGCAGCATTAGCAATCTGTGCATTTATTTTTGTAATTGGAACATTAGTACATGGCAAAGAACCAATTCATATGTTTATGACAGCGGTAAGTTTAGCTGTTGCTGCTATCCCAGAAGGATTACCAGCTGTATCTACTATAGTTTTAGCAATTGGTGTTCAAAAGATGGTAAAAAGAAATGCTATCATCAAAAAGCTTCCTGCTGTTGAAACTCTTGGAAGTGCAACAGTTATTTGTTCTGATAAAACAGGAACATTAACACAAAATAAAATGACAGTAGAAAAAGTATTCTTTGATTCAAAATTACAAAATATAGAGGAATTAAACAAAGAATCAGAGGATTTAAAAAATTTAGTATATAACAGTATGCTTTGTAATGATACTAAAATATCTGAAGATAAAAAATTAACAGGAGACCCAACAGAAACAGCATTAGTAGATTTTGGATTTAAATTAGACTATCAAACTTCTATTTATGAAGAAATGCCAAGAGTAGATGAAATTCCATTTGATTCTGATAGAAAATTAATGACGACTGTAAATAAAATAGGAAATAAATATATGGTTTATACAAAAGGTGCAGTAGATGAATTATTAAGAAGATGCAAAGCATATGTGGTAGAAGGACAAATAAAAGAGGATTTAGAGCAATATAGAGAAACAATTGATAAAAATAATGAAGAAATGGCAAAAAATGCGCTAAGAGTATTAGCTTTTGGATATAAGGAATTAGATCATAAACCATCAAAAGAAGAAATGAAAACAATGGAATCAGACTTAATTTTTGTAGGAATGGTAGGAATGATAGACCCTCCAAGACCAGAAGCAAAAGAAGCAGTAGCAAAATGCAAAACAGCTGGTATAAAAGCTGTTATGATTACAGGAGACCATAAAATTACTGCAATAGCTATTGCTAAAGATTTAGGAATTCTAGAAAATGATAATGAAGCAATTACAGGACTAGAATTAGAGCAAATGTCACAAGAAGAATTGGAGAAAAATATAAGACAATATGCTGTATATGCAAGAGTTTCTCCTGAACATAAAGTAAGAATTGTAAAAGCTTGGCAAAAGAACGGAGAAATTGTAGCAATGACAGGGGATGGCGTAAATGATGCACCAGCATTAAAAACTGCTAATATTGGTTGTGCAATGGGAATGGTAGGAACAGATGTAGCAAAAGAAGCAGCAGATGTTATTTTAACAGATGATAATTTCAGTTCAGTTGTGTCTGCAGTAGAAGAAGGTAGAAGAATTTATGATAATATTTTAAAAGCAATTCATTTCCTACTTTCTAGTAATGTTGGTGAAATTATTACATTATTTATTGCTATCTTATTAACTCCACAAATTGCACAATGGTTTGGAATTACGGATATTAGTGGACTAGAACCACTACTTCCAATTCATATTTTGTGGATTAACCTAGTAACTGACTCACTTCCAGCTTTAGCATTAGCTGTAGACCCTGCAGTACATGGTATTATGGAAAGGAAACCATTAAAACCAGGTAAGGGTATCTTTACAAAAGGTATGACATACAGAATTATTTACCAAGGTGTTATGGTAGGAGTAATTACATTAGTCGCATTTATGATTGGATTAGCAACAGGAGGAGATACCGACGCATCTAAAATACAAACAGGTCAGACAATGGCATTTTGTGTATTAGCTTTATCACAATTAGTACATGTATATAATGTAAGAAATAACAAAGAATCTATCTTTAAAACAGGAATATTTAATAATTCTAAACTAATACTTGCAACACTTGTCTCTGCTGCTTTAATGTTTGTTATTTTATTTATTCCACCACTAAGAGAATTATTTGGCATTGTATTATTACCAGCAGAAAATATTCTAGAAGTTGTATTATTAGTATTTAGTCCAATTGTAATTGTAGAAATATTTAAACTACTAAAAATAAATGGGACTAAAAATGAATAACTATGAGAAAAAGACATTGATAAAAAATGTCTTTTTTTCTTGAAAAAATGTTAAATCTTCATTATAATATCTAATAGGTGAGAAAAATGAGGATACAGTTAATTGAAGCATATAAACAACCAAAAAATTATTCTGTATATGTGGTTATAACAATTATTATATTGATTTTGATTGCATTATGTGTGTTAATCCCTATTACAATTAAAAATAAAGGAAAGACTGGAAAAGAACAACAAAAACAAGAAGAAAACATAGTTGCTACGAATACAACCAATACAATTGCTGAACAAATGCCTGTAATAGAAGAAAAAAATTTACCAGTTTTGACAGAAGAAGGAATTCAGAATATTTCTAATATCTATCATTCAGAAGAGAAAATAGCTTACCTAACTTTTGATGATGGACCATCTGAAAGTGTAACCCCTTTAATATTAGATGTGCTAAAAAATAATAATATTAAGGCTACATTTTTTGTATTAGGAAGTAGGGTAGAGCTTTCACCAGAATTAGTAAAAAGAGCTTATGAAGAAGGGCATTATATAGCAAACCATGGTTATTCTCATGTATATAAACAAATTTATGCATCACCAGAAAGTATATTAGCTGAATATACACAAACCAATGATGCAATACGAGTGGCGATAGGAGAGCCAGAATATCAATCCCATTTGTTACGTTTTCCAGGAGGATCAAAAGGAAGTGCTTATGAAGATGTGATTCAACAATCTATTGAATTATTAAAAACAAATGGAATAACCTATTTGGACTGGAATGCTCTAACAGGAGATTCAGAAGGAAAAAAGACAAAAGAAGCAATGCTACAAAGATTACAAGAAACTGTAGAAGGCAAAAATTCTGTTGTTATTTTAATGCATGATGCTAGTGATAAAATACTAACATATGAAGTTTTGCAAGATGTGATCAATTATTTAACGGAACAAGGTTATCGTTTCGGAAATATGTATGATTTAATAAAATGAATGAATGATAGTGTAAAGTAATTTATGAAAGAATGTAAGGGCAATTTTAATCGCTCGTTCTTCGAAGAAATTACTTAAAACAGAAGAATTTATGGAGGGAAAGCTATGGGAGGATTTTCCATAATAGTACTAATGGGAATATTAATTCCCATTTTTCTAATCTATATTTTATTAAGAGTAGGCGTTACTATAGCAGTAATAGGAATTTCTATTCTATATCCAGTTACTACAATTGGTTTATTTATAGCTTCTATTGTATATTTTATTACTAGTATAAAAAAGAAGAAATTTATTAAAAAATCTCTTCTATTTTTAATTATCTCAATCATGTTAGGAATAATGGGATTTTTTGTAGTTAATCATATTTCAACCCATGAGAATATTATTTTAAAAGAATTTTTAATTAAAGACAGTCTAATACCGATTGAAGAAAATGGTGATGAAGAAAATACATATAATATAATTTAGAGAATATAATGAACTTAATAATTAAAAAATCTTAGATTTAATATTTCCAATAGTTCACTACATCTATCTGCATATTTTCTATATATCTTGTGTATTTTCGCGAGGATTAGTAATTTCTTTTTCTTGTCTTACCAGTTCGTCTTTTATTTGACTTAATAAAGTGATATTTTTTTGTTCTTCTAGAGTTTCCTTGCCTAATTGTTGCGTACTTTTTTCTTTCATTCTTGTGAATAACATCTCTAAAAGTGGTCTATCTTTACTTCCGTTCTTATATTCTAATACTGGTAGAGATTTCCCGGGATGGAGTGTTCTATAAGCATCACACATACTAAGGGCAATATCTAGCGCTGACTTTTTTCCATTAGCTGTCATTAATGCCATTTGACTTGGTTTCACACCTCTGCCAGATTTTGTATGCATATTACTTATTAATGGATGTTCATCAGGTCGTTCTTCATTAATATCATCAGTAAAATAATCAATTTTATCTTGTTCTTGTGCATTCATATTTTGAAACTCTTCTCTAGTACAATGTTTTAAATCTAATTTATAATAAATTCCTCTTTCTAAATACAATTTGCCTAATGCCAAAGCAACTTCTGCCAACTCTTTTTCAGACATGTTATCATGTGCCATATTTGCGAAAATTTGTTCATACAATTCTGGACTGTCATCTTTCAAAGCTCCTATAAATACGGTAAAATCGTTATGCTTAGCAGCTGAATAAAAAATATTCAAATTTCTATTTAAAAATATTAACGCCCCTTCTAATGATTTCGCAAAAAATACTTTAGATGTTTTTTCATTTCCTAATCCATCTTTACTTCTTATTCCTATATTAGCACCTAATCCATTTTCTGAAATACTATCTTCATGGACACCTCTGGTTAAATGATAACAGCTTTCTAGATTCTTAAATTCACATTCTTTAACATCTAATTCTTTCATATTTCATTTTTCTCCTTGTTAAATTCATCTTTGGCTCAACTCTTTTTAATATTGTAACAGTATCTTCGAATATTTGCAATATATAAAAATACTTATTACATAAGGCGATACTGCTACTTACATTTTTCAATTATGAACATTAGGGACAGTTTTTGTCTGCGTTTCAAGTCAGCCTTAACTGACTTGAAACTTGACCACTCCTTTTCAAGTCCTCTCGTTAATATACGAAAAAAAGACTAACTTCGTTAGTCTTTTAATATGGTGCCAACGAAGTAGTTATCTACAACTTTTTTGGCTCTCTTGACGATTGATACAAATATCAATCAAGCTATATATAGATTACCAGATTATTTGATAAAAATCAA
>CALXRW010000038.1 GCA_944390965.1 uncultured Clostridia bacterium | reverse complement strand
GTCATACAAATGGAGATATTGATAGTCTTGGATCAAGTCTAGGTCTTTATCGTTTCGTGGCAGAAATGGGAAAAAAAGCCTATATTGTAAATAATAATACAGGATTAAGTTTAAATGAATTCATGTCAGAACTTGTGAAAGAAAAAGAATATAAAGATATTATAGTTGATAAAAATGAGGCATTGAGTAAAATAACAAATGAAACATTATTAATTGTAGTAGATACTTGCAAAAAAAGTTATGTAGAAGTTCCAGAATTATTAGAAAAGACAGAAAAAATTGTAATTATCGACCACCATAGAAAAAGTGTAGATAGCATTGAATCTCCTATGCTTTCCTTCCATGAAGTTTATGCCTCATCTGCTGCAGAACTTGTGGTAGAAATTTTGCAATATTCAGAAAATGAAATAGAATTAAGAGAAATAGAAGCAGAAAGCTTATATGCGGGTATTATGGTAGATACAAAGAACTTTACTTTTAAAACAGGGGTAAGAACATTCGAAGCGGCAGCATATTTGAGAAAATCAAGTATTGATATTTTAAGAGTAAAAAAATGGTTCCAAAGTAATTTAGATAGTTATAAAACAATTGCAGAAATTGTAAAAAGTGCAGAAATTATAAAAGGTTCTATTGGAATTTCAATTTATCACCAAGTAGATAAAGATGCCAATTTAATATGTGCAAAAGCAGCAGACGAATTACTTACCATTAATAATATTACAGCATCATTTGTAATTGGAAATATGGGAGATAAGATTTGCATTAGTGGACGTTCTATAGGCGATATTAATGTACAAGTTATTTTAGAAAAGCTAGGTGGTGGAGGACACATTACTTTAGCAGGAGCACAATTAGAAGGAATTACAGTAGAACAGGCAAAAGAAGAATTGATTAAACAAATAGAAGAAACATTAGAACAATAAAGAAAGGATGGTAAACAATGAAAGTAATTTTATTACAAGACATTAAGAATGTAGGAAAAAAAGATGAAATTATAAATAGCAGTGATGGATATGCCAGAAATTATTTGTTTCCTAAAAAGCTTGCTGTAGAAGCGACAAAGGACAATTTAAATCAATTAAAAGCAAGACAAGATACTGCCAAAAGGAAAAAAGAACAAGAAAAAGAAGAGGCAAAACAATTAGCTGAAAAGCTTAAAAAAATTACACTTTCTATACAAGTAAAAGCAGGTGAAAATGGAAAGATTTTTGGTGGAGTTACAGCAAAGGAAATTGCAGAAAATTTAAAAGAACAACAGAATATAGAAATTGATAAAAAGAAAATTATGGTAAAAGAAACCATTAAAGCATTAGGAAATTACTCAGTAGAGATAAAATTATATGAAGGAATTAGTGCAAATTTAGCAGTTAGTGTAAGAGATTAAGGAGAAACAAAAATGGAAGTAGGAAAAATACCACCACATGATATTGAAGCCGAGCAGGCTATTTTAGGGAGCATGTTGATTGATAAAGATGCAGTTATTAATGCTATTGAAGTTTTGAAAGAAGAAGATTTTTATCGTGAAGATAATAAAACAATTTATTCAGCAATGTTAAGTCTATATGCTAGAAGCGAACCAATTGATATCATTACTGTAAAATCAGAACTAACACAGATTGGAAAATTTGAAACGGTTGGTGGGTTAGAATATTTAGCGAGCCTTCCTGATAAGGTACCAGTTGTTTCCAATATAGAAAATTATATTCAAATTGTAGAAGAAAAATCTATATTAAGAAAACTAATTAAAGCTTCTAATGAAATTAGCCAAATGGGATATGAACAAACAGAAGAAACAGAACGCATAATGGATGTGGCAGAAAAAAAGATTTTTGACATCATGCAAAATAGAAACACAAAAGGTTATACTCCTATTAAAGAAGTTTTAATTAATGCCATTGATGAATTAGAGAAATTATACAATCATAAAGGAGGAATTACTGGAATTGCCACTGGATTTATTGACTTGGATCGTATTACAGCAGGCCTCCATAATTCAGACCTTGTGCTAATTGCAGCAAGACCTGCCATGGGTAAATCTGCTTTTGCTTTAAATATTGCATCACATGTAGCAATTAGAGAAAAAGTACCAGTTGCTGTTTTTAATTTGGAGATGTCAAAAGAACAATTAGGAAATAGAATTTTATGTAGTGAAGCCATGGTAGATAGTAATAAAGTAAGAACAGGAAATATAGAAGAAGAAGACTGGATTAAACTAGTAAGTGCAGTGGGTCCATTATCGGAAGCAGAAATTTATATTGATGATACACCAGGAATTTCTATTTCTGAAATTAGAGCAAAGTGTAGAAAAATGAAACTAGAAAAAAATATCGGATTAATTATAATTGATTACCTACAATTAATACAAGGAACTGGAAAAAAGAATGCAAGTAGAGAACAAGAAATTTCAGAAATTAGTAGGTCTTTAAAAATTTTGGCAAAAGAGTTAGATGTTCCTGTTATTGCTCTATCACAATTATCAAGAGCTGCTGAACAGCGTACAGACCATAAACCAATGCTTTCTGATTTAAGAGAATCTGGAGCTATTGAACAAGATGCAGATATTGTTATGTTTATTTATAGAGAAGACTATTATAATCCAGACACGGAAAGAAAAAATATAGCAGAAATTATCTTAGCAAAGCATAGAGCAGGAGCAACAGGAACTGTGGAATTAATGTGGCTAGGAAGTTATACAAAATTTGTAAACTTAGCAAGGGAGTAATGTCCCGATGGGGACGCTTCTGGTTGGGAAAGGAAAAATGTTAGAAGATAAAGTAAAAAAATATATAAAGGAAAATCATTTGATAGAATCTGGAGAAACAATTGTTGTAGGAGTTTCTGGTGGACCAGATTCTATTTGCATGCTTACTATATTAGAAAAATTGCAAAAAGAGTTAAATTTTCAAATGGTAGTGGCACATATTAATCATGGTATTAGAGAATCGGCTTTAGCAGACGAAGAATATGTAAAAAAAGTTTGTAAGCAAAAAGAAATACCAATTTATATTAAAAAAGAAAATATAAAAGATATTGCTCAAAAAGAAAAAATGGGAATAGAAGAAGCAGGAAGAATGGTAAGGTATTCTTTTTTTGAAGAAATTATGAAAAAAATAAATGCTCAAAAAATAGCTACAGCACATAATTTAAATGATCAAGCCGAAACGATTTTAATGAATTTATTTCGCGGAAGTGGAATAAATGGATTAAAAGGTATCGAAAAAAATAGAAATGGAAAATATATTAGACCTCTTATCAATTGTTCCCGTAAGGAAATTGAAGAATACTGCGAAAAAAATAATTTAAAACCAAGAATAGATGAAACAAATCAGGAAAATATATATACTAGAAATAAAATTCGAAATATATGTATTCCCTACATAGAAAAAGAATTTAATCCTAATATTATAAAAACACTAGTAAGACTATCTGATATTGTTACAGAAGAAGCAAATTACATGGAAGCCGTAACAGAGGAAGAATATAAAAACTTATTGCTCAAAGAAGAAAAAATGGAAATTATTTTAGACTTAAAGCAATTTAATCTTCTAGAATTAGTCATAAAGAGAAGGATATTATTGTATACTATCAATAGACTAATGGATTCTACTTTGGGAATTGAAAAAGTGAATATTGATGATTTAATTAAATTATGTCAGAATAATATTGGAAATAAATATTTAATACCAACAAAAGGTTTAAAAATTTTAGTAAAAAATAAAAAAATTTTTTTCCAGCTGATGTAGAACCTTCCGTAAGGAAATCCTTTAATACCAACGCTTACAGCAAAATGATTTTGGAAAAAAGTATTGAAAAAAATAGGGGAATATGCTATAGTATTCCATAGCAAAAAGTGATATAGGATTTTATGCTATAAATCCTAAAGAACATAAAGGAGGTCTTTTTTTGAAAAGTGGAATAAAAACATTAGCTATGTGGCTAATTATAGGAATTATTTTTCTGGTAGTTGTAACAACTTTAGTGGATAACAGTGGTAAGAAAATGAGCTATTCAGAATTGATTAATAGAATTAATAACGCAGAAGTACAAGAGATTGAACTTTCTGCTGATGGAGGAAAAGCATATGTACTTTTAAAAGATTCTTCCATTAGTAAAGAAGTAAATATACCAAGTATCGATAGCTTTATGGAATATGTGCAAGCAAGACTTGAAACAGGAGAAATTACATTAACAGAAAAATCACAATCTATTTTTATTACAATATTAAGTCTATTTTCACCATTTGCTATACTAATTATTTTCCTTATCTTCTGGCTTTTAATCATGAATAATGGACAAAGCGGAAATAAAACAATGAGCTTTGGAAAAAGTAGAGCAAGATTAATGCAAACAGCGGATAAAAATAGAATTACATTTGAGGATGTAGCTGGAGTAGATGAAGAAAAAGAAGAACTACAAGAAATTGTAGAATTTTTGAAATCTCCTAAAAAATTTACAGATATGGGAGCCAGAATACCAAAAGGTGTTTTATTGGTTGGTCAACCAGGAACAGGTAAAACATTACTTGCAAAAGCTGTAGCAGGAGAAGCGGGAGTACCTTTCTTTATTATTAGTGGTTCTGATTTCGTAGAAATGTTTGTAGGTGTTGGTGCCTCAAGAGTAAGAGATTTATTTGAACAAGCAAAGAAAAATGCACCATGTATTATTTTTATTGATGAAATTGATGCTGTTGGTCGTCAAAGAGGAGCTGGACTTGGTGGAGGACATGATGAAAGAGAACAAACATTAAATCAATTATTAGTAGAAATGGATGGATTTGGAACCAATGAAGGTGTTATTGTATTAGCAGCAACAAACAGACCAGATGTACTAGACAAAGCTTTGCTAAGACCAGGAAGATTTGATAGGCAAATAGTGGTAAGTTCTCCAGATGTAAGAGCCAGAGAACAAATTTTAGAGGTACACAGCAAAAAGAAAAGACTTGGAAATGATGTAGATTTAAAAACAATTGCTAAAAACACTTCAGGTTTTTCAGGAGCAGATTTAGAAAATGTATTAAATGAAGCAGCTTTATTAGCGGCAAGAAGAAACAAGAAAGAAATTGGTATGGTAGAGATAGAAGATGCCATGGTAAAGGTAACAATGGGACCTGAAAAGAAAACTAGAGTTAGAAGCGAAAAAGAAAATAAATTAGTAGCATTCCATGAAGCTGGTCATGCAGTAGTTAGTAGATTTTTGCCAACACAAGATGCTGTACATCAAATATCTATTGTTCCTAGAGGTATGGCAGGTGGCTATACTATGTATAGACCAAATGAAGACAAAAATTTTATGTCAAAATCAGAAATGGAAGAAACGATTGTATCTTTATTAGGTGGTAGAGCAGCAGAAGAATTAGTACTAAATGATGTTTCTACTGGTGCTAGCAATGATATTGAACGAGCTTCTAAAATTGCAAGAGATATGGTTACCAAATATGGAATGAGTGAAAAATTAGGAACGATTATGTTTGGATCAGGACAAGAAGAAGTATTCCTAGGTAGAGATTTTACACAAACAAAGAATTTTAGTGAAGAAACAGCAGGAATTATTGATGAAGAAGTGAAAAAAATAATTGATAAAGCATATCAAACTGCAAAATATATTCTACGAGAACATGCCGAAAAATTAAACATTGTAGCTGGAATTCTATTAGAAAAAGAAAAAATTGATGGAGACGAATTTGATGCAATATTCAATTAATGGTGATGAGAGAATTGTCCTCTAACACCAAGATGATCTTGGGACATATCTTAACAAGATATATTCTAAGATCATTTTTTAGTAAAAAGGAGGAAAATGAAAAATGTATGATGTTATTATAATTGGGAAAGGACCAGCAGGAATATCTACTGCTTTATATACGCAAAGAGCAAATTTATCTACACTTGTCATTGGTAAAGATGGCGGAGCATTAGAAAAAACGGAAAAAATAGAAAATTATTATGGAT
The DNA here is from genome assembly GCA_944390965.1 of uncultured Clostridia bacterium. GTDB lineage: Bacteria > Bacillota > Clostridia > TANB77 > CAG-508 > CALXRW01. The sequence continues at coordinate 5,705 of CALXRW010000038.1, read as the reverse complement.
TCCCCAATGGTATTTCAGGTAGACAATTAATTGAAAATGGAGAAGAACAAGCTAAAAATTTAGGAATATCTATCATAGAAGAAGAAGTCTTGGAAATATCCTTTGATATAACTTTTAAAATTGTAACAACAAAGAATGAATATGAATCAAAAGTTGTTGTAATTGCAACAGGAGTTAATCGTGTGATTTTACCAATTCAGGGATTAAAAGAATATGAAGGGAAAGGTATTAGTTATTGTGCTATTTGTGATGGTTTCTTTTTTAGAGGAAAAGATGTAGCTGTATTAGGAAATGGAAATTATGCTATTCATGAAATAGAACAATTATTGCCAATTGTAAATTCTGTAACAATGCTGACAAATGGGAAAAAAGCTCCAGAGTTAAGAAGTGATAAAATTAAAATCAATGAAAAAGAAATAAGAGAATTTAGAGGAGATACCACAATAAAAGAAATTTCTTTTAAAGACGAGACAACACTTCCAATGTCTGGAATCTTTATTGCAGAGGGAACAGCTTCTAGTATTGATTTTGCGAGGAAACTAGGAGCAAAAATTGAAAACCAGAAGATAGTTGTGGACAACAAAATGCAAACTAATATATCAGGGCTATATGCTGTAGGAGATTGTACAGGGGGATTATTGCAAATTGCAAAAGCAGTGGGAGATGGAGCCATCGCACGGAACAGAAATTATTAGTCATCTAAGAAAAAATATGAAAGAAAATAGAAAATGAAATCAATTTGTAATTAAACTGTAATCTAAATGTAATAAACGCGAAAAAGGTTGAAAATAAAAGAATTATTCGTTTTCTTACAGACAAAATAAAAAGGTAATTAATGTAAAAACGAAGCAAACTCGCAAGGGAAATGCAATACTATGGAGCCATTTACATAAGTGATTTATATTGACATTACAAAAAATTCATATTAAAATGCATTTGTAACAAATGAGAATCAACGTCCTACGCAAAATAGGGGTTGCAAAATTGAAAACACCAAATTTTAGCTAGACAAAATAATGAAAATTCATTATTCGACTCTCATTGTTCACTATTCTTAGTGAATAGTGAGGAATGAAATAAGAATAGTGAATTATTTTTTGAAAAGGTGTAAACAAAAAAGTAGGGGGTATATACAAATGCAGGTTATTAAAAGAGATGGTAGGATTGCAGAGTTTAATCCAGAAAGAATTGTAAAAGCAATTACACTAGCGATGTCACAAACACCAGGCGGAGTAGATATTGATTTAGCTAATAAAATTGCAGCAAATGTTGAAAAATCATTAGAAGGTAAAATGCAGGCATCTGTTTATGAAATTCAAGATTTGGTAGAAAAAAAATTAATGGCATCATCTAGAAAAGAAGTTGCACAAAGTTATATTACTTATCGATATAACAGAGATGTTGCCAGAAAATCAAGAACAAAAGATATGTTCTTAGAAATTATTGAAACTAAATCAAATGATGTAACAAGAGAAAATGCTAATATGAATGCAGATACACCTGCAGGAATGATGATGAAATTTGCATCAGAAACAACAAAACCATTTGTAGATGATTTTTTACTATCTACAGAAGCAAGAGAAGCACATCAAAAAGGATATATTCATATTCATGATAAAGATTATTACCCAACGAAAAGTTTAACATGTCTTCAACATCCTTTAGATAAAATCTTAAAAGAAGGATTTAGAGCAGGACATGGAAGTTCTAGACCTGCCAAAAGAATTGAAACAGCAAGTATTATAGGATGTATTTCTCTAGAGACAGTTCAAAATGAAATGCATGGAGGACAAGCAATACCTGAATTTGATTATTATTTAGCTCCTTTTGTAAAGAAAACCTATGTAGAAGAAATTAAGAAAATAGAAGAATTATTAGATAAAGACTTATCACATCTTTATGAATATACACCAGATGATTATATTACCAAAGACCTAAAAGGATTAAAAGACGATGAAAGATACATACAAATGGCAATTAACTCTACTGTAAATAGAGTGCATCAATCTATGGAGGCATTCATCCATAATATGAATACTATCCATTCTAGAGGGGGAAACCAAGTTGTATTTAGTTCTATTAATTATGGAACAGATACTTCACCAGAAGGTAGATGTATAATTAGAGAAATGCTTACTTCAACTAAAAGAGGAGTAGGAAATGGAGAAACTCCTATCTTTCCAATCCAAATTTGGAAGAAAAAGAGGGGAGTAAACTATTTACCAGAAGATCCAAACTATGATTTATATAAATTAGCATGTGAAGTTTCTGCAAAACGTTTCTTCCCAAATTTCTTAAACTTAGATGCTACATTTAATGTTCATCCAAAATGGAGAGCAGATGATCCTAATAGAGGATACTATGAAGTTGCAACTATGGGATGTAGAACAAGAGTATTTTCTAATAGACATGGGGAAGACACCTCTGTTGGAAGAGGAAATTTATCTTTTACTACAGTTAACCTAGTAAGACTTGCTATAGAAGCTGCCAAAGAAGCTCAAGAAAGAGTAGGTATTTATTTTGATATTGGAACTGGTAGTGAAGAACATATGACACCAGAATATAATAAAGTAGTAAAAAAGATTTTCTTACAAAAATTAGAACAATATACTTCAGTAGCTGCAAGACAATTATATGATAGATATCGTTTCCAATGTACAGCAGTTGCAAAACAATTTCCAATGCTAATGAGTGGACTATGGCAAGATAGCGAAAAATTAAAACCAAATGATACAGTAGAAAGTGTATTAAAACACGGAACACTTGGAATAGGATTTATTGGATTAGCAGAATGTTTGATTGCACTTACTGGAAAACATCATGCTGAATCTGAAAAAGCACAAAAATTAGGAATTGAAATTATTACCCAAATGAGGGATGATTGTCAATCTTATTCTGATAAATATGACTTAAATTATTCTCTATTAGCAACACCGGCAGAAGGATTATCAGGAAGATTTACTAAAATAGATAGAAAAGAATTTGGAACCATTCATGGAGTAACAGATAAAGAATATTATACTAACAGTAATCATGTTCCTGTATGGTATAAATGTACAGCAGAGCATAAAGCAAAAATAGAAGCACCATATCATGAATTAACCCTAGGTGGACATATATTCTATATTGAATTAGATGGAGATGCAACACATAACCCAGAAAGTGTAGAAGCAGTTGTGGATTTAATGGATAAGTATAATATGGGATATGGTTCTATTAACCATACTAGAAGTAGATGTATTGATTGCGGTTTCGAAAATGCAGACAAGGACTTAAAGGTATGCCCTGTTTGTGGAGGAACAAACATAGATACTATCCAAAGAATTACTGGATATTTAGTAGGAACCACTTCAAGATGGAATAATGGAAAATTAGCAGAATTACGTGACAGAGTAACACATGGAAGGTAAAAATAATAATAAGGTTAGGGCATTGCTTACTAGCCTTATTTTTATTGGATAAAAAAATAAAATGATATAAAGGGGAGAAAAAAATGGAGAAAATTAAAATTTTCGCTTGTAATACGGCAGAAAAATTTACAGAGGAAATATGTGAAAACTTAGAATTAAAACCAGGAAAAATTACTTTTATGAAATTTAAAAATGATAACACTTTTGTTCAGTACCAAGAAACAGTAAGAGAACATGATATTTATTTAATTCAAACAACACAGCCTCCTGTAAATGAAAGAATTATGGAATTATTAATTGCTATTGATGCAGCAAAAAGAGCAGGAGCTAGAAGAATTAATGTAGTATTACCATATTATATGTACTCTAGGTCAGATAAAAAAGATCAACCGAGAATACCCGTTACTGCTAAATTGCTTGCACAACTTTTGGAAGCTGCCGGAGCTGATAGAGTAATCACCTGCGATTTGCATAATTCTGCAATACAAGCATATTTTAATATAGAATGTGTAAGAATTACAGCAAGAAATATATTTCAAAAATATTTAAAAGATAAACAATTTAAACAAATAGTTGTTGTAGCACCAGATGCAGGAAGCGTAAAAAAAGCACATCGTTATTCCCATTTTTTCGATTGCCCAATTGCATTAGTAGATAAAAGAAGAGAGGGAAATGAGGAAAAAGCAATTGCTACAAATGTGGTAGGAGATGTGAAAGATAAAACAGCAATCATTTTTGATGATGAAGTGGAAACAGCAGGAACATTAATAGAAGCCGCACATGTTGTAAAAAAAGCAGGAGCAAAAGAAATTTATGTAGCATGTACTCATGGATTACTAGTTGGACCTGCCATTGAGAGAATTAAGCAATCTGATATCAAAGAATTAATTATAACAAATACGATACCTATTTCAAAAGAAAAAAAGATAGACAAAATAAAAATATTATCCATTGCGGGATTATTTGCAGAAGCGATTAAAAGATGTAATGAAGGTTTACCATTAGGAGACTTATTTGACTTGTAAATCAATATTGACTTTAACTGAACTTTGTTAGAAACTATTGACAAAAAGAGGAATTTTTTATATAATTACAACATTCAAGATAAAAATACCCAAAAAGTAATCTGGCTTAAAGGTAGGTAAGACTTCGAAAGGGGGGGAATAAAATGAGTGAGGTTAAAGTTAATAACGGAAATATAGAGGATGCCTTAAAAAGGTTTAAAAGACAATGTGCTAGAAATGGTGTATTACAAGAGGTAAGAAAAAGAGAGCATTATGAAAAACCAAGTGTAAAAAGAAAGAAAAAATCAGAGGCAGCAAGGAAAAGAAAATTTTAAAATAAAAAATAGAGAATGCTATTAAACAGTATTCTCTATTTTTTATTGCATAGGAAAAATCGTCAGATTTTTCCGGAGTAACAAGGTTAAGTTACATATGTTTCTGTGCGATTGCGAAGCAATCTGTACATGTGGCGAAGCCACTTTTCTTATTGCATAGGAAACTACAAAGTTTTGCAAAATGTTTTTAGAACTATTTAGAATAAATCTTGCAAACGATTCCAGTCGAATTCATTTAAATTAATCGTATTCATATCAAAATTTTCTAGTTCATTTATATAATTGTTTACATTAGTATCTTGCAAAGAATTTAATAGTTCGTTTGTACTTTCAGAATTTGTAAATTGATTTATGAATTCTACATATAAAGTATCTAAAAAAGGAGTAACAAACTTAGGAATTATAATAAAATAAAGCAAAACTAAAAGTAGGATACAAATTAATTTTAAAACTAATATTGCTCTTGCCAAATTTTTTCTATTTTTGTTAACAGGAGCAAAAGACCAAACAAGTGCAAAAAATAGACCTAAAATAGGAATTAAAAATAAAATGAGTGTACCAATATAATTAAATACTCCCATTGGTTTTGTTAGATTATCTTCTAGTTGAACATTATTTTTTTCTGAACTTGTAGCTTGGTTTTCTAAATCATTTTCAGACACAAAATCATCTCCTTCATTTTAAGTCTAACCATTATAACATACAAATTATGGAAATAGCAATAACACAGAAGAAAAAGTGCAGAAAATTTTAAAAAAGGCTTGAAAATAAGAAAAAGTTGTGCTATTATATATAAGTAAAATTTATTTCGGGGTGTGGCTCAGTTGGTAGAGCGCGTGGTTTGGGACCATGAGGTCGCACGTTCGATCCGTGTCACCCCGACCATTTTTTGCCCTTTTTCAAGGGAATTTAAGAGAATTTATAAAAATTCAAAAGTTATAAATTATGCTATTTTT
>CALXRW010000037.1 GCA_944390965.1 uncultured Clostridia bacterium | reverse complement strand
TTTAATATATTCCATAAATTATTCATAGGCTGAAACACCTCCTATTAATGAGAAAAACGCATCTCTTAAATTCGTTGTGTTTGTATCTTTTTTGATTTCTTCTGGTGTTCCTGTTTTTATTATCTTCCCTTTATTTATCATAATTACTTTATTACATATATTCTCTGCTTCTTCCATGTAATGTGTTGAATAAAGTATTGTTTTTCCTTTTCCTCTTTCTTCCTTAATAAAGTTTAATATTATTTGACTTGATATAATGTCTAATCCTGTTGTAGCTTCATCTAAAATATAGTACTTAGGATTATGTACCAAGCATCTTGCTAAATTTACTTTTTGGGTTTGTCCTGTTGATAAATTTGCAATTTTGTTATATAAAAATTGCTCCATTCCCAATATCTTTGTAATTTCCTTTATTCTCTTTTCGCTATTTTCCTTATCTACTCCATATATATCACAACACATTTTTAACAGTTCATAAGTTGATAATGTATCATAAATTTTTGTATTCCCTGATAAATAAGCAATATTTTGTTTGATTTCGATTTCATTGTCTTTATAATTCATTCCATCAAAATTTATTTTTCCTGATGTTGGTTCTAATATTCCTGCTATCATTCTTAATAGTGTTGTTTTCCCTGCTCCATTTGGACCTAATATTCCAATTATTTCTCCATCATTCGCCTCAAAAGTAATATCATTGTCTGCATAAAATTCTTCTTTTCCTTTTTTGTTTTTATTTCTAACAAACTTTTTTGTTATATGCTCTACTGTAATCATCCCATTCTCCTTCCTCTTTTAAAACTCACAAGAAATATTATTGCATATTTTTAAATAAAAGACAAGAATTATGGCAACAATTATATTAAAAATATTTGTCTATGTTATACTTCTTTCAATCTTTCTGTTGTCTATCCTTTAAAGTTGGTAGCAATTATTTTTACAAATTCCTACTAGTTGCTCAAGAATCTTTATTTTAATTCATCAAAATTTTGTTAAAAACCTTACTCTTATTTATCTATTTCTAAATATCCTGGATTTTGTAAATACCATTCTATAGTATTTTCAATTCCTTGTTCAAACTTTGTTTTAGGTTCCCATCCAAGTTCATTTTTTATTTTTGTTGGATCAATTGCATAACGATAATCATGTCCTTTTCTATCTTCTACAAAAGAAATTAATTCTTCTGTTTTATCTAATTTTTTCAAGATTAGTTTCACAATTTCTAAATTTCTTTTTTCATTATGTCCACCTATGTTATATCTCTCTTTTCTTTTTCCTTTATTATATACTAAATTTATTGCTTCACAATGGTCTTCTACATATAGCCAATCTCTTATGTTTTTTCCGTTTCCATATACAGTAAGTTGCTTATTTTGCATTGCTAGTTTAATCATATGCGGAATTAATTTCTCATTGTGTTGGTATGGTCCATAATTATTAGAACAATTGGTAACATTTACATTCATATGGTAAGTTTCAGCATATGCTAAAGCAATTAAATCAGAACTGGCCTTAGACGCTGAATAAGGACTATTAGGTTTAATGGGAGATTGTTCTGTAAAATATCCTTCTTCTCCTAATGTTCCATATACTTCATCAGTTGATATATGTAAAAATTTATTTTCGCTTCCTTCTCCCCATATTTGTCTTGTAGCTTCTAATAATACATGTGTTCCTATTACATTTGTTTGGGTAAATACAAATGGATTTTTTATACTGTTGTCTACATGGGATTCAGCAGCAAAATGAATTATTCCATTTATTTTATATTTATTTAATATCTCTTTAATTAGTTCAAAATCGCAAATATCTCCCTTTATAAAAGTAATTTTATCCATTACTTTTTTTAGATTTTGCAGATTTCCCGCATAGGTTAATTTATCTAAAACAACAATATTTTTTTCCTTTTCATGATTTATCATATATTCTACAAAATTACTCCCTATAAATCCTGCAGCTCCTGTTACTAATATATTTTCCATTTTAAATCCTCCATTTCTCAAGGCATAAATCTGATTGAAAAAATTTTTAACCAGATTTTCTTTTTAATAAGTTTAATAAATATTTACCATATTGAACTTTTTTTAGCTCTTCTCCTATTTTTTCTAATTGTTCATCATTTATAAATCCTTGTCTCCAGGCTATTTCTTCAATACATGCAATGTAAAAACCTTGACGTTCTTGAACTGTTGCTACAAAATTACTAGCGTTAAGCATACCTGCTGGTGTTCCTGTATCTAGCCATGCAAACCCTCTCCCCAAAGTTAATACTTTTAATTCATTATTTTTCAAATATTCATTATTAATATCCGTAATTTCCAATTCTCCTCTACCAGAAGGTCTTAGATTTTTTGCTATTTCTATTACTTTATTATCATAAAAATATAATCCGAGGAACAGCATAATTAGACTTTGGTTCTTTAGGTTTTTCTTCTAGTGACAACACTTTTCCTTTTTCGTCAAACTCCACAACACCAAATTCAGTAGGATTTTCAATTGGATATGCAAAAATATATCCACCTTCTTTTAATTTCATTGCTGTTTCTAATATATCTTTAAATGCTTGTCCAAAAAATATATTATCACCTAATATTAAACAAACATTATCATCTCCAATAAATTTCTCTCCTAGGATGAAGGCCTCTCCAATACCAGACGCTTTCTCTTGTACTGTATATTCAATATTCACTCCCAATTTACTGCCATCTCCTAATAACTCTTGGTATAAGTTTATATCTCTTGGAGTAGAAATAATTAAAATATCTTTTATCCCACTCATCAATAATACTGATAAAGGATAATAAATCATAGGTTTATCATATATTGGTAAAATCTGTTTTGATACGCTAATTGTCATTGGATATAATCTTGTTCCCTTGCCTCCAGCTAATATAATTCCTTTCATATCATTTCCTACTTTCTACTACATTTTTATTCCATTATTTACTCAGCTGTTTCTGCTTTTATTTCTACATCTTCATCTATTTTAAAATATTGTTTTACAGCATCTTCTACCCATTCAGTTCCAACCAATGGTGTAAATCCGCATCTTTCATCTGCCGGTGGTAACAAATATAATTCTTTCTCATCACTTCCATTTTCTTTTCTTTTTTTGAATTCCTCTATCCTAACCATATTCTGATCATAAATATCATGGTTTTGTTTATATCCATTTAGTATTGTACTATAGTTATAATAAGCCATAACAAGTAGTACACCAATGATTACAACCATCTCTCCACGATATAATTTTTCGTTTTCATATATGTTCTTAACTAATAAGTATGAAATTAATGCGACAAATCCTAATGGAACACTATATATCATAATAGCTATAATTACAGGTATAATTAGGCTAATTTTTTCACTATATGCCATTTTTATCAAATATGCAATTGCGAACCATAAAAATATAATGGTATAACATGTTGTTCGAAGTGGGTTATATGGTGCCATGACCATAACGCCTTGCATAAGAAATGCTACAACTACAGTAGTAACTAACATAGGGTCTTTCTTTTTTAAAGAGATTAAAAAAGTTTCAATCACAATAGATAACATCACAATACTTGTAAGGATATATGGTAGTAAAATTTTAAATGTCAATTTTCCTTCCATATCTGCATGTAATACATTCTCAAATCCCATAATTGTATTTGCTATTTCATCCACATATGGTATTTTTAATGCAATTGCTAAACAAAGAATAGAAAAAATAATTTGAATTATGGATACAATTTTTACTAATATTCGTTTTCCTCTATTCTCTTCTTTTCTAAATAAGTATAAGCCCACTAGCGCATTTATTCCCATAAATAAAATTAAGTAAAATGGTACTCCCATAATTTCATATTGCGTAAAATTAAATAACAGACCATATACTCCATCTACTCTATACAATATCTTTTCTATTACATTATAATTTGCATAATCAGCAAATGCTGAATCCATTCTAGCATTGTTTCCTGGTGCAAAAAAGAATATACAAAATCCTATAATTCCAATTATCGTTGTAATATAGTAAAATTTGGATATTTTTTCCTTCTGAACAAATTTTTGCCAAAGTAATAAGATGATTGGAATAATTACTACCATAGGTCCTGTTTGTGCACTACTCCATCCTGCGAAAAAAGCGACGATTGGTAATAAAATTTTATCATATTTTTTGTTTATTTTTAAATGTAATCTTGTATAAAGGTAGTAAAAATATGCAAATATTTGAAATGTTGTTAATGCATATGCAAGTCCTCCATCTAGCCAATAAAATATCTCTCTTGAGATAAGAATTGTTAAAATATATAAAAAAAGCCATATAAATCCTGCAACTAGAGCTTTATTCTTTTTATCCTTGTGTGTAAGCATTTTGGTAGCCAAAATCACCATTAATATAATTAGACCACATTGAAAAGCCTTCCAAACACCTATTCTAAAAAGTAAAAATGTTGTTGCAAATAAGCATGTAAGACCTCCTCCCCAGGTCATATAGTTATTTATAAAGTAATTCCAAATTGATTTAAAGCCTCCTTGACTTATTATACCTAACGAAAAATCATCAGCATAAAGTACTACCTCTTTCATTTGTACCATAAGAGCAATTGATGCAACGATCATAACAAATAAATATAACTTATTTTCTTTTATATATTTCAATGTTTTTTGCCATATACTTTTTACCCTTTCCATAAAAAACTCCTTTCTCCTTTTATTTTTAATAATATTTTGCACTTAGTTATTAAAATTTATATTGAATAAATAATAATACCTAATAGAATAACAACAATTCCCAAAATCGTTTTTTTGCTGATTTTTTCTTTTAGTATCAGAAAACTAAAAATTGGTACAAATACAAAACTTAATCCCTGTAATATACCAGACAATGTCAAGTCTACACCTTTGTATCCAACTAATGTAAATAATGTAGATAAAACCATAAGGGAATATCCAACTACAGTATATCTATTTATATAAATATTTTTCTGTTCAGCTCCTTTTTTTAGGATAATTTGACTAAAACTTGCTACAAGGATAGATAAAACAAAAAGTAGTAGGTAATATACATTATTGTTCATTTGCTTTTCCTCCTAAGATAGTAATAATAACTCCCATAGTAGTAATAGCCATTCCTAATATCATATTCCATGTTACAGTTTCAGAAAATAGTAACATCCCATATACTACACTCCATATAATCGTAGTACTTTTAAAAATATATGCTTTTACTAGATCAACATGTTTTAGTAACTTTTGCCACAATAAAGAAAATATGCCAAGCACCAAAATTGATAGGCAAAATAAAAAAATTTTCATTATAAAATCACTAGAATTAGCTGCTATTTTCATAAAAACACTGGATAATGGGAATATTGTGTATATGATTATGGCAAAAAATATATATTTTTTATTCATTTTCTTTTCCTTCTTTTTTGTTTAAAATATTTCGAATAACATATAGTGGCCTTTCTTTTATTTGAACAAATATATTTCCTATGTAAATGCCTACAATTCCTATTACAAATATAGTCATTCCGCCCATTAAACAGATTGTTGCAATTATACTTGACCATCCTTGGCTTACATTACCAATAAAGTATCTAATAACAATTATTAAAACTGCTATAAATGAAATAAAGGTAAGTAGAAACCCCATTGATACGATTGCTTTTAATAACTTATCGCTCTGTGAAAATAAAATATCAGAAGCCATTTTCATTCTCTTTTTTAAATTATAAGAAGACTTTCCTTCTTTTCTTTCATCATGTTCTACATCAATTGCAGTCTGTTTAAAGCCTAACCATTGTATATACATAACATAAGCTCTATGTTCTTCTCTCATCATACAATAACTCTCTACTACTTTTCGATTGCAGATACTAAAATTGCATAATGATGCATCATAATTTAAATCTGTGGCAAAAGAATATATCTTATAAAATATTTTTGAAACCAAAATTTTTAAAAAGCAATCTTTCCTTTTTTTCCTTCTTGCAAAAACAACGTCATATCCTTCTTGTGCTTTATGATACAAATTCACTATTTCTTCTGGCCTATCTTGTAAATCACAATCCATCACAACTACCCATTCACCGAGTTGAATATTCCAAACCAGCTAATATAGCTTTCATTTGTCCAAAATTTCTTGCTAATTCAATCCCAACCACTTTTTCGTCTTTATTGCATATTTTTTGAATTACTTCAATAGAATTTTGTGGACAATTATCATTTACAAAAATAATTTCATATTCATCCTTTTCTATTTTTTCTACTGATTTTTTTATTCTTTCATATAATTCCTCTAATGCTGCTCTACATCCATACACAGGCACTACTACTGATATTTTCATTTATTTTCTCCTTGTAATTTTTGTATTTCTTTCCATTCTTCTTTTTTACAACTTAAAATATAAAATCCATATCTAGAAGAGCTATCTATAATTTCATGTTTCAAATCACTTATATCACTTATTCTTTGAATACAATTTGGATATTCTTCTTTTATTTTTTCTAATATCTCCATTTCTTTTTGACTAAAAATAAATTTAACTACTGCTATTTGAGGTATGGATTTTCTTTCTAAAATAGGCTCTCTTCCGCATAGCAACATCTATTGTGAGTTTCAAGAAATCATATCCTGTTGATATTTTAACTAAATCTGAGCCTATACAATCTCCACCCATTCTTGCTCCTATCTCTATAATTCCTATTTTTCCATTTTCATCCATCTTAAATTCCGTATGAGATGGTCCATTTTTAATTTTTAATGCATCTAAAGCTTTAAAAACTTCTTTTTTCACTCTATTCTCTTCATCTTCTGTTAGCCCAGATGGTTCTATATGCCCAGTTTCTATAAAATGAGGTGCTCCTGTTGTAAATTTTTTAGTAATTGCTAGAAAATTATGTTTTCCTTGATACGAAATACATTCGCAACTATATTCATTTCCTCTTATGAATTCTTCTACAATAGCTTTTTTTTCAAATGAATTTTCAGTTGCATTTTTTATAGCATTTTCTAATTCCTCTTTATTATTAACCAAAGTAACTCCTCTACTTCCTGAACGATCTGTTGGTTTTACAATTATAGGCATATCAAACTCATTTAAATCGATTTCCTTATCATTGCTTACTTTCTTAAATTTTGGAACTTTTACTCCTGAATTTTGAAACGCTTTCCTCATTTCATATTTATTTGTACATATAACTGAATTTTCCGGATCATTTCCTACCAGCCCAAGTTTATCTGCTAAATAATTAACTGTTAGAACTGCTAAATCTGATCCAATAGATGTTACTGCCTTTGGTTTTATTTTCTTACATTCTTCTAATATTTTCTCTTTTTCAGTAATACTAATCGGATAAAAATAATCTGCTGTTTTTTCTCCGATATCTCCAGATTTCCATGCAAAAACATGAGTTTCATATCCCATTTGCTTTGCTTTTAAAATAAGTGGATTCTGAAAACTATTTGCACCGATTATTACAACTTTCTCCATTCTATTTCTCCTTTTCCCCCGCATCAATTAAATCTTTCCACTTACCACTTTCTAATTCTTTTTTATAGTCTTTCATCATTGCAAGGTAGTCTCTATATTCTGGTATAAATCCAAAATCTTCTTTAGCTTTACTCATATCAAATAAGAAAGATGGCGTATTATTAGCTTTTTCTGGTTTATAAACAATTTTTGACTTTTTATCCTTTGTAAATACTTCTATTATACTTTTTACTTGTTCTTCTAATTCTAACGGAACGCCTGATGTCATATTATATAAGCCTCTAGTTTTTTCTGACTGTAATGCTAAATAGAAAGCACGAGCTACATCTTTAACATAAATAATATCTCTACTTAAATGTGGATTCCCCCATATTTCAATATCTTTTCCTTGTTCTGCATTTTCAATAAATGTTTGAATTCCTGATTTATAATATTTCCCGTTGACATAAATAGCAGAATGAGGGCCTACTCCATAAACTGGTGGTAATCTAAAAACTGCTCCCTGTAAATTATGTTGTTGATTATAATATTCTATTACGTCAGTCGCTGCATTTTTCGACATTACATAAACAGCATGATCTCCAGTAAATTTGTATCCTCTTGGTTCCGTTTCTTTAATTGCATATCCTGCTCTCCAAGAATTAAATACATCTGCATATGAACATGTACTAATTATCTTTTTAATATTATTTTTTCTACAATATTCAAGTATATGAATAATACCTATTGTATTAATTTTAAAATAGTCAGCAGCATTTTCATCTTTTTCTATGTCCGTTTTAGAATTGGCTGGTAATAATCCCGCCAATACAATTACTCCATCAACATCTTCCTTAGGAAGCTTTTCTATATCTTTTTCATTTGTCATGTCGAATTCTATAAAATCAGCTCCCATTTCTTTTATTGCTTTACTTTTCTTTTCACATCTTCCAGTAGCTAATACCTTAATTCCCTTCTCTAAAAAATATTGTGTTGTATAATGTCCAATAAATCCAGTAGCACCAATTATTATAACCATATTAACCTCAAACCTTTCTTTAAACTAATAATTTATAATATCTCTTTTATTGACTTACAAACAAATTCCAAATCTTCTTTTTTCATGTCTGCATATAAAGGTAACCTTAATAGTCTTCCAGCATATTCTTCAGTTACTGGTAATTCACCTTTTTTACATCCTAATCTTTTTCCCATTGGTGATGTATGCAATGGAATATAATGGAATGTAGCTGAAATTTCTTTTTCTTTTAACTTAGTCATTAATTGATTTCTAATTTCTTCTGTTGGAAGAACAATATAATACATATGTGCATTATGTTTTGCATAGCTTGGAACATACGGCCTTATTATTTTTCCCTTCTTTTCTAATTCTGCTAAAGACTCATTATAATAATTCCATATATGCATTCTTTTTTCCATTATCTCATTAGCTCTAGTTAATTGACCATATAATAAAGCTGCTAATATATCAGAAGGTAAATATGAAGAACCCATTTCATGCCAAGTATATTTGTCTACCTCTCCTCTTATAAATTGACTACGATTTGTTCCCTTTTCTCTAACAATTTCAGCCTTTTTTAATTTTCCATCGTCTTTTACTATGATTGCTCCTCCTTCACCCATAACATAATTTTTGGTTTCATGAAAGCTAAAACAACCGTAATCTCCAATTGTTCCTAGTGGCATATCTTTATAATAAGCTAGTACACCTTGTGCAGCATCTTCTACTACAATTAATTCATATTTTTTTGCGATTTCCATTATTTGATCCATATCACATGCTACTCCAGCATAATGTACAGGGAAAATTGCTTTTGTTTTAGGAGTTATCTTTTCTTCTATTAAGTTTGCATCCATATTAAAAGTTCTTTTATCTATATCAATAAATACTGGTTTTGCTCCTCTTAATAAAACTGCATCTGCTGTGGAAACAAATGTATAAGATGGTAACAAAACCTCATCTCCCTCTTTTAGTTCCGCTAATATTGCTGCTAATTCTAATGAATGTGTTCCAGATGTTGTCAGCAAAAAATGATTAATTTTACAATTTTGATAAAACCATTCTGTGCATTTTTTAGTAAATTTTCCGTCTCCACATATTTTACTAGTAATCAATGCCTCTTCAATATACTTTTTTTCTACATCTGTTATAGATGTTTTAGTAAATGGTATCATAAATTTTCCTTCTTTCTTTATTATTTTAGAATTTTTTGCTATATAACTACCAATTTTAAAGTATTTTTCTTAGATTTTACGTCGATTCCTATTTTTTTTATAATTTAATGTATTTTATCATAAAAATGGTTATTGTCAAGTTAAAAGGCAAATATATTACTCCCTCTGCGATTCACATTTATTATCATAAAGTCAAAAAATGTCAGACTTTTAAATAGCTAACATTTCTTTGTATAAATACACATATACCTCTTTCATTATTAACTCGTTTCATAAAAAAAGGTGTCAACAAATTTATTTTTGCTGACATCTTCTATTTTCAATGTTTTTTATCCACATCTTTATTTATGTGTTTTTCCCGCAACAGTTTTTATATTTCTTACCGGCTTCCGGCATGGGCACAATTCATTTCTCCCCACTTTTGGACCTTCATTTGTAATTGGTTGCTTTGCAACTTCTTTGTTTGCACCTTTTGATTGATTGTCTACTTCTGCTAATCTTTCTGTCATAACTTTTACAACTTGTGTTCTTTTGGCTTCTGTTCTTTTATGTAAATTCATCAATAATTTAACCACATCTCTTTTAATGTCTTCTACCATTTGGTCAAACATATCAAATCCTTCAATTCTATATTGTACAACAGGGTCTTTTTGTCCATAAGCACGTAAACCAATTCCATCCTTTAGTTCGTCCATATTGTCAATATGATTCATCCACTTTTGGTCAACAACCTTAAGCATAACAACTCTTTCAAGTTCTCTTAATTCATTTTCTCCTATTTCTGTTTCTTTTTGTGCATATAACTTCTGTGCTTTTTCTTGTAAGTCTGAAATAATATCTTCTATCTTATTATTTAAATTTATGTTTTCAATTCCAAAAATACTTTTAATTTCTGTTCCCAATGCTTCTTTATTAATTTCTTGTTCTCCTGCATATTCAGATACCACACTGCTAGCAACAGATTGGATCATTTTGATAATCTTGTCTTTTAAATTTTCTCCATCTAGAACTTCTTTTCTTTGAGAATAGATAATTTCTCTTTGTGTATTCATAACATCATCATATTGTAATACATGTTTTCTAATGGCAAAATGTTTTCCTTCTACTCTTTTTTGAGCATTTTCTACAGCATTAGAAATTAATTTAAGTTGGATTGGTAAGTTTTCGTCTGCATTTAGTGTATCATACACTCTACTTACCATATCTCCACCGAATATTTTCATTAAGTCATCATCTAAGCCAATATAGAATATAGATTCACCAACATCTCCTTGACGTCCACTACGTCCACGCAATTGGTTATCAATTCTTCTAGATTCGTGTCTTTCTGTACCTATTATTTTTAGTCCACCCGCTTGGATAACTTTCTCTTTTTCACCTTTAATTTCATCATCAAATTTCTTTTCAAGTTCTCTGAATTTCTCTCTTGCTGCTAAAATTTCTTCATCCTTTGTTTCGTTAAAAGCATTTGCCTGCACAATTAATTCTTCTGAATAATTTAATTTTCTCATTTCTTGTTTTGCTAAAAATTCGCTATTTCCACCTAGCATAATATCCGTACCACGTCCAGCCATATTGGTTGCTATAGTAACAGCTCCTAGTTTACCAGCCTGTGCAATAATTTCAGCTTCTTTTTCATGGTATTTTGCATTTAAAACAGTATGTGGAATTCCTTCTTTTTTAAGAATACTACTTAACTTTTCTGATTTTTCTATTGAGATGGTTCCAACTAATATTGGTTGCCCTTTGGCATGACTTTGTTTGATGTCTTCTATAATTGCTCTAAATTTTGCTTTTTCATTTTTATAGATAATATCATTATGATCTACTCTGATCATTGGCTTGTTAGTAGGCACTTCTATAACATCTAAATTATAAATTTCTCTAAATTCATTTTCTTCAGTCTTAGCTGTACCTGTCATACCTGCTAATTTCTGATACATTCTGAAATAGTTTTGGAAAGTAATGGTTGCTAATGTTCTAGATTCATCTGCAATTTTTACATTTTCCTTTGCTTCTATTGCTTGATGTAGTCCATTATTATATC
>CALXRW010000036.1 GCA_944390965.1 uncultured Clostridia bacterium | reverse complement strand
GTGATTAGAGATGGAAGATACTATAATTTATTTAATTAGGCATGCTGAAACTGTTGATGAGAATGGAATTAGAAATACAAATGAAGATTCTCAAATGATTAATGAAAAAGAAATATTATCTGTACAGGGTGAAGAACAAGCTAAGGAATTAAGCGAGAATGTTGAGTTGCAAAATATTGATGTTATTTGGTCAAGTAATTACACAAGAGCAAAAGCTACTGCAAAATATATCGCCAATAAAAATAATCTGCAATATAACTTAGATAAAAGATTATGTGAGAGAAAACTTGGTAATATAGAAGATTTAGCAAAATTTATGAATGATAAAGAAACTAGAGATCCATCTCGTGAACAATTAGCTTTTCCAGAATTTAAAACTCGTGATGGTGAAAGTGCAAATGATACAAATAAAAGGATGAATGAATTTATGGGTGAAATACTTAAAAAATACAAGGGAAAAAGAATTGCAGCTATAAGTCATGGGGGTTCAATCAAATTTTATTTATTAAGTTATTGTAAAGTAAATGAAAGATTAAATCTTGAATACAAAGAAAAAGAATTGTCTATAACTTCACCTTGCTTATTAAAAATGATTTTTAAAAATAATGAATTAATAAATTTAGAACGAATAGATTAGTAGAAAAAGCTATTAAAGATTATACTTGTAGCATTTGAGAAAATTCAAAAATGAATGATGTTATTTTGTATATTATAACATCATTCATTTTTGTTATTCTCATTATTTTATTATATTTTTCTTTTTCATAGTCATTGCCAGGATTGAAAAAAGTCTTGACAAAGAAGAAATCTTAAAGTATTATTTTAAATAAGAAAAGAACAAGATAATATAAAGTAATTTAAGAAAGTGGTAAGGAAAATTTTAATTGCCCGTTCTTCGGAGAAAATTACTAATATGGTAATAAAGGAGAAAATGAAAATGAACAAAAGCGGAAAACGTTGGGAGAGTAACACACACACACACACACACACACGATATAATTTAATAAAAAAAGAAATAAATCGGAACTATCCATTTCGAGTATTGTTGTTATGCTCGAGATGGGTAGTCTTTTTATGTTTAATGAATAATTTATGGTATAGTTCAATATTTCGGGTCGGTCAAGACCGACCCCTACGCCAAATATTATTAATTATTCATTATTCATTAAAGAGATATGTAGGGTGTCGCCGCCCACGGCGACCCGCACTACGAAAAAATTACTCGGAAAAATGTAGGGGCGATTTTAATCGCCCGCACTTCGAAGAATTTGCTATAAATGTAGGGACTTGTCTTGACAAGTCCAAAAGAAAAAAATGAACGGAGGAAAAAGAAAGATGAAAAAACAAAAAAGAAGGAAAGAAAAAGGAATCACGCTAGTTGCATTAATAGTAACGATTATTGTGCTAATTATCTTAGCAGGTGTTATTTTAAATATCGTACTAGATAATGATGGCATTATCAATAAAACTAAAGAAGGCACAGAAAAATATAAAAATGCACAAAAAGATGAACAAGAATTATTAGGAGAAATAGGAGGGTATATAGAATATGCAGGGAAAACAGCTCCAATTCCAGAAGGATATACAAAATCACAAATTACAACAGAAGATGATGTAGCAGAAGGATTAGTAATATATGAAATGCCAGAAGGAGCAACAGTAACCTGGACAAATGAAGAGGACTCAAACGGAAAAAATCAAAGCACTATTACAATAGGAGCAAACACAACAAATTTACAAGAGACGGTAAACCAATATGTATGGATACCAGTAGATGATATTAATAGCATGGTAATGTGTAAAAGTAATACAGGAGATAGTATATGTAATTTAGTATATGATGCAAATGTAAACAAATTAACATGTACAACTCACCCTAAGACAGCTACTGAATTAGTAGGAAGATTGTATATAACAACAAGTACTCATACAACCGAAGATGATAATTTGATATATTTTTATGCTATGGACTTTACAGAAAGAGATCAAACATATAATACAAGCAGTTATCATGAGCCAAACACCGTAAGTAGCGATGCAAACAATAATATAACAATTGACCAATTAAAAAGTGACTTTACAGCAATGGCAAAAAGTGTAGCAAAAAATGGAGGATTTTATATCAGTCGATATGAGATAGGAGAAAATGGAGAGAGCAAAAAAGGACAGCAAATATTAACAGCAGCAAGTTGGAATGGGACAAATTATTTAGGAGCAAATATGTGGTATGGATTGTATAACAAGATAAGAAATATAGATGCAAATAAGCAAATGATATGGGGATGTCAGTATGACCAAATAATCAGATTTATAGGAACAGAAGCGCAAAGAGGACATAGTGACAGAAATTTAACAACTAGTCCTGCATTATCAGGACAAAATGAATTAGACAAAATGAAAAACATATATGACCTTGAAGGAAATCAATATGAATGGACAGCTGAAGCGAATTCTACCAACCGTCGAGCAAATCGAGGGACTAATCACAGTGATCCATACAATGGCTATTTTTACTCAGCATGTGGTCGAGGACGCAATGATCCAACCGCTGTGTACAGCGACTTTTCATCTCGTGCAACACTTTACTTATAGCACTGCAGTAAAATTGATTGCAAGAATAAGTGAGGATGGAGAGTTAAGAAATCTAAATAGAAAAAAGATAAGCAATAATTTAAGAACTATATTTAATTATAAAGCATCAACTAAATATTGGAAAATTTATGTGCATAATAGACTGGAAATTTATTATTGCGATTTATAATGAAATGAAAAGTCGAAAAATGTCTTTACAGAATAAAACAAACATGATAAAATAAGGTCAACTGATTAAGTTTTCTTATAATTGACAATAAGGAGGAGAAAACAATGGCAAGAAAGTCTCGGAAAAAGGGATGTACATGTAAAATGTGTAGGAGACGAAGAGCAAAAAAATCCTTAAAACCAGTTTTTCGAACGAGTATTTTAAGATGTGAAAATTGCACAAACTGTAAGGAGTGCTTATGTCAATTTTGCCAGTGTTAAGACAAACATAAAAGAGGTGTCCTAGAGTAAGGATACCTCTTTTGGTATCAGTGGGAGAGACAAATTTTTTCTATTCTAATATCAACCAACCTATATTTTAATCGCAAAACTCTCAAGGTTCAAGGAGTAATCCGTAAGCAGCAGGCTGTTCGAGCTTTTGCTCCAAAATATAAGTATATATGGTTGATTTTTCATTTAATAACTTTATTGCTCTCATTCATAATAGTAGTTCTTATTGGCTTTCTAATCCAAAAAATAGAGCGGAAATGATTTCGTCATAAGTTCTTTGAATATCAATTTCTTTTCCTGTTTTTAATTGATACATAGAACAAGAAAAAGTTAAGCCAAAAATACCAGAGGCTAGCATTTGAGCATCTACGTTTTTGAGTTCTCCTTTATCAATGCCTTCTTGAATAATTTTTTCCACAACATTTAAATATTCAAATACACATTTTTTGCATGTTAGATTACGAGGTTCATTTCCCCAAACTTGGCTTAAGACAATAGTGATTAAATCATTATATTTTACTAAGACCTTTGTTTGAATCAAAACAATGGCTTTTAGTTTATCTAGAGTAGATGTTTTATTTGCGATTTTGATAGCAATACTATTTTTTAATAATTTCATGCCTTCTTCTACTAAAAAATTAAAAATTTCTTCTTTACTAGAAAAATGGTAATATAAAGTACCCTTTGCAACACCAACTACTGCAGTAATTTCCTCAACACTGGTAGCATCATAGCCTTTATCTGCAAAGAGTTTCATAGAAGTATCGAAAATTTTTCTTTTCGTTTTATTCATTTTATACCTCCTAATCTTTATTTATTATATCGGTTTTCTTTTTACTTGGCAATAGATACAAGGGAAAAATTTATTTCTAAACCGAGTGGTCAGAATGATTGAATATAGATAAATAATAAGGTATAATAAAAAAAGTAAGAAAAGGGGTTATAGATGGAAAGAAATAAGTTATATCAAAAAAAAGAATTTTTTGATTATAGAGAAATGCTTCATTATGCAGCAGAAACTTATAACAATAAAATAGCTTTTCGATTAAAGAAAAATGGAAATTATCAAGACATAAGCTATATAGATTTTAAAAGAGATGTTGAGGCTTTAGGTGCAGGTTTATTAAAATTAGGATTAGAAAATAAAAGAGTAGCAATTATTTCTCCAAACCGTTATGAATGGTGTGTAAGTTATCTAGCAATTACAACTGCTAATATGATAGTAGTGCCTTTAGACAAATCCCTCCCAGAAAATGAGATTGAAAGTTCTATTATTAGAAGCAAAGTAGAAGCAGTTATTTTTGATGCAAAATATAAAGCTGTTTTCCAAAAATTAAAGGAAGAAAAAACAAGTAACTTACAATATTATATTTGTATGGATGAGGAAAAAGAGTATGATCAATTAATAAAAGAAGGGAAAGAGAAAAAGGAAATTTATCAGAATATAAAAATAGATAACAAAAAGATGTCTATTATGTTGTTTACATCTGGAACAACTTCTATGTCCAAGATTGTAATGTTATCTCAATTTAATATATGCTCTAATATAAATGCTATAAGAAGTATCATTGAATTAAAAACAAGTGATACGCTCTTATCTTTTTTACCATTACATCACACATTTGAATGTACTACTACATTTTTAACGGGAATTAGTTGTGGAATTAAAATTGTATTTTGTGATGGATTAAAACATATTGCAAGTAATTTAAAAGAATATGAAGTAACAGGATTTGTATGTGTTCCTCTTATGTTGGAAACAATGTATAAAAAAATACAAAAAGGAATAAAAGAGAGTGGAAAAGAAAATTTAGTAAATTTTATGATCAAAATCTCTAATGTTTTGTTAAAGTTTCATGTTGACTTGAGAAAAAAACTATTTAAATCTATCTTAAATAAAGTGGGAGGACATATTAGAATGGTTGTTAGTGGAGCAGCTGCGATCAACCCAGAGGTGGTAAAAGGCTTTAACAATTTAGGAATTGTAACACTTCAAGGATATGGTTTAACAGAAACTTCACCTGTACTATGTGCGGAAAATGATAAGTATAGAAGACCTGGTTCTTCAGGGTTTCCATTATATAATGTAGAACTTCAAATTGATCATCCAGATGAAAAAGGAATTGGAGAAATTAAAGCAAAAGGTCCAAATATCATGTTAGGCTACTATGAAAATGAAGAGGCAACAAAAGAGGTTCTAAAAGATGGATGGTTTTATACAGGAGATTTAGGGTATATTGACAAAGATGGATATGTTTATGTAAAAGGAAGAAAGAAAACGGTAATTGTATTAAAAAATGGAAAGAACATCTATCCAGAAGAGGTTGAAAGTTTAGTAAATGAATTAGATTATGTTGCAGAAAGTATGATATTTGGTAGAAAAAGAAGAGAAGATGATTTAGAATTAGTTTGCAAAATTGTTTACCAAAAAGAAGCTTTAAAAGAGGCAGGTATTCCAGAAGAAAAGTATCACGAAATATTTTGGGAAGAGATTAAAAAGATAAATAAAACAATGCCTCCTTATAAATATATTAGGGACATTATTTTAACAGAAGAACCTTTGATAAAAACAACAACACAGAAAATAAAACGACATGAAGAAATGAAAAGAACAGTCTAAAGGACAAATCTAGCTTTGCTAAACCTTTTCTCTACTTTTTAATATTTGTTACATTAATTTAAGGTCTAGCAAGAAGCGTATAAGATTTGTCGACGCGAAAAATTGCAAAGCAATTTTTCTGTGCATCTATATTTTTAACTTTATAGGAAATGCAATTTCCTATAAAGTTAAAAAAAGGAAGTGCTCTATTGCAAAGAGTACTTCCTTTTTTGTCACATTTTGCATTTTAAGCACATATAATGCAGTATACCACAAGAAAAAGGAGGAATTTTATCATGTATACAATAAATTGTAGATGTAGAAAACATTGCATGTGCCATGACAATACAAAAAATGATGTTTATGAAGATATATGCGATGATGTTGCATCTGGATATGACACTTGTGTGGATGAATGTAAATGTGGGTTTGATGAAGAAGAAAATTTATTTACCAATTACCCTATGTTAGGGCATGCATATGTGCCTAAGCAAAAAATGAACAAAACATTTACACCATGTGTAGGATTAAAAATGGGAACTATTTTTCCAGAATTAGTTAGTCCATATGAAGCAAATCAATCTATGGAAGAAGCCGAATTTTTAAGACAGGCAAACGAAATAAAGGAGGGGTGTAATGATGGATGCGTGTAACAATGATTGTAAAGATGTAAGAAGCGAAATGCTTCAGAATATTATGTGTTATAAATTTGCTATCAATGATTTAGCATTATATTTAGACACCCATCCTGAAGATCAAAAAGCACTCTGTTTACACAGAGAATATAGTAAAGTACTAAGGGATTTAACAGACAAATATCAAAAAGTATTTGGACCTTTAACAATAGAATTTCCATGTAACAAATGGAGATGGCTAGAAGAACCATGGCCATGGGAAAGGGGGATGTATTCAGATGTGGACTTATAATAAAACACTACAATATCCAATTCATATCAAATGTCCAAATCCAAGATTAGCCAAATTTATTATTTCACAATATGGAGGACCAGATGGAGAGCTAGCAGCTTCTCTTAGATATTTATCACAAAGATTTGGTATGCCAGACCAAAAATCAAAAGCAATTTTAAATGATATTGGTACAGAAGAATTCATTCCTTAATGATATCATTTGTAAATATTAAAAATATCTAAAATAAAGAATTTACAATAAAATAATTATGAGTTATAATAAATTGCGAAAAGGGGAGGATCTAAATGGAAAATAATCAAATGATTCCAGTTGCACAAAAGTTTCAAATTTTAGAAAAAGAAGTTGATGTACCAGAAAATTTAAATATTTTTAATGAATATCGTCTAACTTATAGAGAGTTAGCAAAAAAAGTTACTACTGAATTAGTAGAAGAATATAATGCCAATATAAAAAATTTGGATGATTTCTTAGGAAAATTCCCAGAACTATATAAAAATAAATTGGAAATATTAACAAAGAAAGCTGTTGATACTTTAGTATCAGAAGGTGTGTGGACGATTACTTATGATTCATTCTTGGAAACACATATTAATGATTTTCATTTGGCAATGGATGACTATAAAGTTATGGTGGATAATTTTAATGCAAAAATAGAAGAAAATCAAAGGAAAAAGGAAAAGATGTGGGGATATGTACCAACTTTAATGGGAGGAGGATTTGGAATTTCAGGAGTATTGAAAGGAATTGCAACAGCTACAGCATATAATTTGATTAGAGATGGAATAGAAGAAAATTCATTAAAAAAAGCCAATGTAAAACCAGAACAAAGAATAGAAATTTATAAGCTTTTGAATACATCTATTTTATTTGATAGAGTATTTGCAGATTATTGGAATGTTTTTTTATCACTTGTATGGCATTTAAATCAGAATGGTAAAAAAATCTGGTGGGCAACAAATGAGGATGTTGCAAAAGCAAATAGCATCTTTGAGAATATTTCAAATCCAAATTTCCCACAAGATAAAATTTTGGATGTACTGTTACAAGTTATATTAATGTTTCCATATAATGAAGCTTATTATAACTTCTTTATTGAAAAATTTGGAGAAAATGAACAAATAGATGCTATAAAAAAATATTTTGGATTCACAGGACCTGGATGCAATAATCGAATTTCACAGAATAATATAAATTAAAATAAGAGAAGAAATGGTAAATGTTTTCTTTAATCAGAAAAATTACCAAGGAGGACATATAAATAAAGTAGTAAGTATTTAATAAAAGAGGATTGATAAAAATGGAAAAAGTAAAAGTTTATTTTACAAAGAAAATTACACCTGAGTCAATTGTAAGAATCTATGAGCAATTAGGAGCTAATTTATCAGGTAAGGTTGCAGTAAAATTACATTCGGGAGAACAGGGGAACCAAAACTATTTAAGAGCAGAGTTTGTAAAACCAATGGTAGAACATGTAAATGGAACTGTAGTGGAGTGCAATACAGCTTATGGGGGAGCAAGAAATACAACGGAAAAACATAAAAAATTGTTGGAAGAACATAATTGGAACCAATATTTCCATGTTGATTTAATGGATGAGGAAGGACCAGATAAAATATTAAAAATAGAAAATGGAAAAATTTTAAAAGAAAACTATGTGGGGGAAAATATAGAAAATTATGATAGCATGCTTGTACTATCACACTTTAAGGGACATCCTATGGGAGGATATGGAGGAGCTTTAAAACAATTATCTATTGGCTGTGCTTCTTCCGAAGGAAAAGCTTGGATACACTCTGCTGGTAAAAGTAAAGATCAATATAAAATATGGGATAATTTACCAGAACAAAATAAGTTCTTAGAAGCAATGGCAGATAGTGCTTCATCTGTACACAAATTATTTGAAGGAAGAATAGCCTATATTAATGTAATGAAAAATTTATCAGTTGATTGTGATTGTTGTAGTGTGGCAGAGAACCCTTGCATGAAAGATATTGGAATTTTAGCAAGCCTTGACCCGATTGCAATTGATCAAGCTTGTATTGATTTGGTATATCATTCAGATGATCCAGGTAAAAACCACTTTATCGAAAGAGTAGAAAGACAAAATGGAATTCATACCATAGAAGCGGCAGCAGAACTAGGATTTGGAACAAGAGAATATGAATTGATTACTATAGAATAAATATAAAAAATATTTTCATCATTCCTTGCATACATTTTAAAAGAGGTGTATGTATGATAGTAAAGGAATATAGATGTGATTCTACTTTAATTCGAATTGATGATAAAAAAATAGAAGCAGAAGATAAAAATGAGGAAATAATGGCTACGATAATAAGTTCCATTATGAAAAAAATTTCAGAATACTCCTAAATATTTGTAACTTTTTATAAATAAAAAAGTTTTGCAAAGAAAGGGGTATTTTTAAATGCAAGAAAATAATGAAAAACTTACTCAAAACTATGCTATTTATTTAAGAAAATCAAGAGCAGATATAGAAGCAGAGGCAAAAGGTGAAGGCGAAACTCTTGCAAGGCATGAACAGATATTATGGGATTTAGCCAATAAAAGTGGATTACACATAGGGAAAATATATAAAGAAATTGTAAGTGGAGAGACTATTGAGGCAAGGCCAGAAATGCAGAAATTATTAAAAGATGTAAAAGAATCAAAATGGGAAGGTGTTCTAGTGGTAGAAGTAGAAAGATTAGCTCGTGGAGAAACAATGGATCAAGGAATTGTAGCAAAAGCCTTTAAGGTTTCTGGAACAAAAATTATTACACCACTTAAAATCTATGATCCAAATAATGAATTTGATGAAGAATATTTTGAGTTTGGACTATTTATGTCAAGAAGAGAATATAAAGTGATTAATCGAAGATTACAAAAAGGTAGAGAGCTATCTGCAAAAGAAGGAAAGTTTGTAGGAAGTGTACCTCCATTTGGATACTGTAGGGTAAAAATAAAAGGAGATAAAGGTTACACACTAAAAAAGAATAAGGAAGCTAATATTGTAAAACTGATATATGACTTATATGCTTATGATAACCTATCATTGAACGAAATAACAAAAAGGTTAAATCAAATGGGGATAAGACCAAGGAAAAATAATGAATGGTCGGTTTCTACGATAAAAGATATCCTTGCTAATCCAGTATATATAGGGAAAATAAAATGGTATGCTAGGAAAGAAGTAAAAGTATATAGAAATGAAACATTAATAAAAACAAGACCAAGAAATTCTAATTATATACTAGTGGAAGGCTTACATGAAGCGATTATAGAAGAAAAAACTTGGAAAATTGTTTCAGCAAAAAGAAGTTTAAATTCTGTGCCTGTTGTAAATAACCAAATGGTACAAAATCCTTTAAGTGGTTTAATAATATGTGACAAATGTGGTAAAAAAATGAAAAGAAGGTCTTATTCTCAAAAGGGGAAAGAGGCAACATTATATTGCGATAATCCCAAATGTGACAATATCGGTTCAAAATTTTATTATGTAGAAGAAAAAGTAATAGAGGGTTTAAAAAAATGGTTACAGGATTATAAACTAGATTATGATAAGTATTTAGAAGAAATCAATACTTATAGAATAAAAACAATAAAAAAAACAATAGCATCTTTGAAAGAGGAAGAAGTAAAAGAAAGAAATAAGTTATTAACAATATATACTTTTCTAGAAGAAGGAACATATACAAAAGAAGTATTTCAAGAAAGAAAAGAAATAATATTACGAAGAATACAACAAATAAAATATGTTATTAATGAAAATCAAAAGAAATTGACTCAGGAAAGAAGTAGAGAAAATAAAAAGAATATACCTCAGATAAGAAACATAATTGACATATATGATTTATTAAAAACATCAGAAGAAAAAAATATGTTATTAAAAATGCTTTTATTTCAAGTAACATACCTAAAAACCGAGAAAGCAATTAAGAAAAATTCTGATCCAACAAATTTCACCATAACTTTATATCCTAAGGTCAAAAATTGTAGGAAAAATTAAAGTATGATATAATGTATAAAATATTTTTAAAGATGAACTAACAATTATAAAGATAAGCGAATAAAGGAAAGGTGGAGAAAATTGTTTGCAGATATAGGAACATATGAAGCATGTGGAATTTTTACAAAAGGACATTTTATTTTAATGATAATTACTGTAGTAGGAATTATTATAGCATTGAAATATTCTTTTAAGAAAAACAAAAAAGAAGTCCATAAGATTATAGTATGGATAACAATAATCATGTGGGGATTGGAAATATTGAGAATAAGTTACAATATAAAGAAAAACTCTATTTATGATGTTAATACCTATCTTCCATTATATTATTGTAGTATACTGTTATATGCAGGATTATTAAGTTCATTTGGAAAAGGAATTTTAAAAAAAGTAGGGGATGTATCATTAGCAGCTGGAACAGCGGTAGGAGGAATTGTTTTTTTAATATATCCATCTACGTCCTTGCCAATGTATCCAGCTTTTCATATTCTAAGTATACATAGCTTTTTGTATCATGGAACCATGATATACTTGGGAATATTAATTAATGTAACAAAGTATACAGAATTAAAAAAGGGAGATTTTAAATATTTTGCAAGTTTAATAGGAATAATGTGTGTAATAGCATTAATTGTGAATAGCTTTACAGATGGTAATTTGATGTTTATTTCAAATAATTTTCCAAATACTCCAATGGAAATTTTATATAAATTAACGAATGGAGGAATATTATATAGCTTAATCATGATAGTAATACAAATAACAATACCATTTTATATTACTTACTACTTAATAAAATTGGGTGATAAAATAAGAAAAAAATTGGAAAAAAATTAAAATTAAATTTTAAATGATTACCTTAAGGTACAAACGAATTAGCTCATTTGGAGATGGTTGGAACTTTGGTACACCAATTAACAGATGGAGTTTGTCCAGAAGAATTAGAAAAAGCAGGATTAGGAGCATATTATACAGATCATGGGGTGGGTTTGGAATCTATCCAAAAAGAATTTAACTAAATTTGATTTAAAAATTAAAATAATTATTAAAATAATTATGTAATTTTAAGATACGATTAAAAACTTGTTTACTATTAAGAATATTAAAAATATAAATTGTATCAGTATTTTCTGATATATAATACATAATTCTATATCTAGAATGTCGTGAACTTTTGTATATAACTTCTCTAAAACGCTTGTCCGACATTTCTGGAATATATCTGCCAATATACGGCGAATCCTCTAAATTATGAATATGAAAGAGAATGTTTCTATTAGTTTCAATGGCATTTTTTAATGAATATTGATAATTATAATAATAAATATCAATAAGTGATTGTTTAGCCAAATCGTCTACTACTATTTTCATATAATGCCTCCATTTCTTTTTCAAGTTCTTCTAAAGTTATAGTTCTTCCGTTTTTTATATCATCTGCACTTTTAGCAAGTCCTATAAAAACATATAAATCATATAACGAACCATAAAATGTACCGTCATCAGTTGGTGCTTTCTTTAGAAGTTCACTAATTTTTTCCATGGGAATATCTTCCTTTATACTCATAATAATCACAATCCTTTCTTTAATTAAATTTTATTGCCTATCAATGACCTTATACATTCTTTGTCATTTTCGGATAAATCATCAACACCATAAGTATCAACATATTTTTGAGTTACTTC
>CALXRW010000035.1 GCA_944390965.1 uncultured Clostridia bacterium | reverse complement strand
AAGCAGAAAAAATTGGAAAAGAATCTACAATATCAGAAATTGTAAAATTAGTAGTGGAAGCAAGTAATACAAAAGCTCCTATTGCGAAAGTTGCAGATAAAGTTTCTGGCTATTTTGTTCCAGCTGTAATCGCTATTGCTGTTTTAACATTCCTTGCTTACCTGATACTAGGATATGATTTTGCAAGTAGTTTAACTGTATTTGTAACAATATTGGTTGTTGCTTGCCCTTGTAGTTTAGGCCTTGCCACTCCTCTTGCTATAGTAGTAGCAGAAGGATTATGTGCAAGTAATGGTATTTTAGTAAAAAAGAGTGAAGTACTTGAAAATGCACAAAAAGTAAATACGATTGTTTTTGATAAAACAGGAACATTAACATATGGTAAATTAAAAATTTCAGAAGTAAAAAATTATAGCAATATGCAGGATAAAGAATTGCTACAATTAATTGGTAGTATTGAAAGCAAATCTACTCACCCAATTGGAAAAGCTTTTACCGATTATTTAGAGGAAAATAAATTAGATATATTAGAGGTAAAAGAATTTGGAAATGTAACTGGATATGGGATTATAGGGAAAGTAAATCATCAAAAAATGATACTGGGAAATGCCAAAATATTAGATAGTTTTCAGATCGAAAATCCATATAAAAAAGAGGAAGAAAATTTAGCCAAAAAAGGGAACAGCATTGTATATGTGGTACAAGAAAACAAAATTATTGCATTAATTGGAGTAAATGATATTATAAGGGGAAACGCAAAAGATGTTATGACACAATTAAATAAAAACAAAATTGATACGATTATGTTAACAGGAGACAATAAAGAAACAGCAGATAAAATTGCCAAAGATATTGGAATTACCAAAGTAATCTCAAATGTATTACCAGCTGAGAAGACAGAAGTGATAAAAAAGTTAAAAGAAGATAACAAGATGGTTATGATGTGTGGGGATGGCATAAATGATAGCCCAGCATTAGCAACAGCAGATATAGGAGTAAGTGTAAAAAGCGGAACAGATATTGCTATGGACTCATCAGATGTCATTCTAACCCGAAACAATTTAGATAGTATATTAAAATTAATTCATATTAGTAAAAAAACAATTAGAATTATAAAGCAAAATTTATTTTGGGCGTTTTTCTATAATGTATTAATGATACCAATTGCCATGGGACTGTTACAATCATTGGGAATTATCATTAATCCTATGATAGCAAGCTTTGCAATGGTAATTAGTAGTTTAACTGTTATTTTAAATACTTTGAGACTAAAAAGATTAAAAAATGTATAACAAGTGACTAGTCAAACAGAGGGACGGCAAAATTGATATATCTTCTTTGTTTTTACATCAGCCATATAACCTATATTTTAGAGCAAAAGCGTAAGCAGCCTACCGCTTACGGATTACTCCTTGAACCTTGAGAGTTTTGCGGATAAAATATAGGTATTATATGGCTGATTTTTCTATTCCTTTAAGTTAATGACCTTGCTGTCCCTCTGTTTGATAATTAAAGAAATTTTTTTTGAATTGAAACTTTTTTTCTCGTTACAAGTATATATAATTGAGAGAAGGGAAAATAATGGAACAAGATTTAGATATGGAATTATATAATAGATATTTAAATGGAGACAAAGAAGCATTCGAAATTTTATACCATAAATATAAAAATAAAATTCAATTTTTTATTTTTAATATGATGAAAGATTATCAAAAAGCAGAAGACATTACCCAGGAAGTATTTATTTATCTACTACAAAACAAAATAAGAGAAGGATGTCGCTTTAAATATTACATCTATTTAATAGCCAAAAGCAGGGCATTAAACTATATTAATGGAGAAAATAGGAGATTAGCCCTAAATGAGAAATATTTTTCAAAAGAAATGGAACAAGTAGAACAAGATGTAAGCGATATTGTTGTAAAAGAAGAAAATAAAGAAATACTTATGGAATCTATTGAAAAACTAGAAGAAAAATATAAAAATGCCGTTTATTTAGTAAAAATAGAAGAATTGTCCTATAAAGAAGCAGCAGACATATTAGGAAAAACAGTTGCAAATGTAAAAAGTTTAGTTCATAGAGGAAAAAAAGAATTAAGAAAAATTTTATTAAAGAAAGGATTTGATGAAATGAACAAAATAGCAAAAGTGGTAATGATTATACTTTGTGTTGCTGTTGTACTATCTGGTGTAGTATATGCAGGTTTTGTTATCTATGATATATATCAAAAAAATCATAATGTAACATTCGAGCCTACCTATGAGAGTACATTAGATGAAAACACAATTAATCATTTATGGATTGGAACATTTGACTTAGCATGGAAGGAGTTAACAGAACAATTAGGGCAAAAAATAGAATTGGAAGAAGACGTAGTAATGGCAGATGAACTAAATGAAAGCAGTTTTTCTAAAGATATGCTATCACAAGAGGATTATGAGATAAAGGTAAGCAGGACAGAAACAAATGGATATCATATAGAAGCTTCATTAAATAAAAATCTAAACTTTATATATCCATTTGATAATTTTAATGATGATTATAATTATACTTTTGGAAAAGATGGAACGGAATATATAAAATATTTTGGAATTAATAATGGAAGCCTAGAAAAATTAAATGAAAATGTTGATGTGTTATTTTACAATCGAACTAGTAATGAAGCGGTTAACAATGATTTTGCAGTGCGTTTAAAAACAAAAGAAGGAGATGAAATTATTTTATATAGAACAGATGACAAGAAATCCTTTGACGAATATTATGAGGAAATAGAAAGAAAAACACAAGAATATACAGGAGATAGAAATTTTGGAGAAGAGGATGAATTATTAGTCCCTTATGTAAGAGTAAATGGTATAATAAATTATAAAGAATTAGTGGGAAAAAGGATTAAAAATACAGATGGAATGTATATTGCAAATGCAATACAAAATGTAAATTTCTCATTAAATGAATCAGGTTGTAATTTATCAAGCCATGCAACAATGACAACACAATATATTTCAGCAGGAAATCGATACTTTTGGTTTCGAGATACATTTGTTATTTTTATGAAGGAAGCAGAAAGTGATTCTCCATATTTTGCACTAAAAGTAGATAATTCTGACATTTTAGAGAAAAAGGAAGAAACTGATGAACCTAAGATTGTAGATCCAACAGTATTTACTCCAGAGAGATATCAGAAATATCTAGGTGGAGGGGAATATAAATTTTATGAAGACGAAAATTATGAGTATTATTATCCAAGCCACAAAACAGAAATTGTACAAGTATATTTTAAAAGTGGAGATATTCTAACAGTAGAAGAAGCATTAAAACAAGGAAAAATTACTATGGATTTGTTAGATAAATATGGGGTAGAATATAGCAAAAAAGAGAAAAAGTAGTCTTTTATAAATATTTTTGAATTGCAAACCAATTAACATATATTTTGGAATAAAAGCTCGAACAGCCTTCTGCTGCCGGATTACTCCTTGAACCTTGAGAGTTTTATGAAAAAATATATGTCAATTGGTTTGCAATATTTCATTTATCAATACACCATATTGTTACTCCCAGGCACATGGTTAGTGCCTGTTTCCCAGTCGTGCATGCTTTTTTAAAGAAATGATCTAAATTAAAAGCAATACGAGGCAAATAGCCTAAATCTTCTAGTATTGTAAACAAAGGAAAGAAAATCGCCATAGGAGGAAGCATAACGGCCACCACCCAAGCCAAAGTTTTATACATGCCTAGAACCAAAATATTGGTAAGCCATTGTGGAGCATTTATGGTAGTAAAGAAAAGTAAAAGTTGATCTTCTATCCACCCAAAAAAGGTAGATAAGATTTGTGAAGGATAATTAGCTCCTATAATAGTAAGCCAAAAAATAAGACCAAGTAATAATAACATAATAGGGAACCCAAAAATTTTGGAGGTAAGAACTTTATCAATTTTCCTATCAAAATTGCGATAAGGAGTATTTTGTACTTGAATCACATCATTACAAATAGTCTCTGCCTGTGAGACGATACTGGTAACAATGGTATCTTTAAAATTAGCATTTTCAATTTTGTGTTCATTCAATAACTCTTTAACCTCTTTTATCTTTTGTTGAATGGATTTTGTATGTAAACTTTTTTTCTCATTTTTTTCAATTTCTTTTATAATTGTTTCATTGCCCTCTAATAGTTTTAAACTAATCCATCTTTTATTTAAAATAGTATTGGGAATACTAGATTGTAAAAGAGTAATACTATCTTCAATGGCTGAAGGATAAGAAATGGCTTTTTTTAAATTAGAAGTTTTTTTACTGCATACATCATATACGGTATCCATAAGGTTTTTAAGCGTTTTTTTCTTTCTGGCAATGGTTCCTACAACAGGAACGCCTAATTTTTTTTCAAGCAAGCTTAAATCAATATGAATTCCTTTTTTCTTTGCTTCATCTAATAAATTAACGCAAACTACAATATGATTTGTAATTTCCATAATCTGATAAACCAAATTTAAATTTCTTTCCAAACAGGTAGCATCTACAACAACAATTGTACAGTCGCTTTTCCCAAAACAAATATAATTCCTTGCAATTTCTTCTTCTGTGGAATTAGACATTAGAGAATAAGTGCCAGGTAGGTCAACAACTAAAAAAGAATTGGAATGATGATGACAAGTCCCCATGGCATTACTTACTGTTTTACCAGGCCAATTTCCTGTATGTTGATGCATACCAGTTAAATGATTAAAAACAGTACTTTTCCCCACATTTGGATTCCCGTGCTAAACTAATGGTATAGTTACACTTCTCTTTTAAAGATTCCATTGTCTCATTTAGAATTTTTGTTCCTGTTGAATTCTTAGTTAGTCCCATTGTTACCTCCTAAATACGAATTTATATACCATATGAAAACAAAAGAAAAAGAGTGACAAAATTAGAAGGAATCCTATTGACTTTTATAAAAGTTTGTTTTATGATGAAGACAATAAAAAATAGGAGGTAGAATATGGAATTAAAAGGTTCAAAAACAGAAAAAAATTTAATGGAAGCATTTTCAGGAGAGTCACAAGCAAGGAATAAATACACTTATTACGCAAGCGTAGCAAAAAAAGAAGGATATGAACAAATAGCAGGAATATTTTTAGAAACAGCAGAAAATGAAAAAGAACATGCAAAATTACATTATAAATATTTAAATGGAATAGGAGATACACTAGCAAATTTAAATGATGCAGCAGCTGGAGAAAATTATGAATGGGTAGATATGTATGCTAAATTTGCAAAAGAAGCGGAAGAAGAAGGATTTAAAGAAATTGCTGCTACTTTTAAAATGATAGGAGAAGTAGAAAAACATCATGAAGAAAGATATAGAGCATTAATTAAAAACTTAGAAGAAGGCAAAGTATTTAAAAAAGACGGTGTTGTTGTTTGGAAATGTAGAAACTGTGGACATATCCATGTAGGGACAGAAGCTCCAGAAATATGCCCAACATGTAAACATCCAAAAGCATACTTCGAACTACAAGCAGAAAATTATTAATCTTAGGAGAAAATAAAAATGAACAAAAGTAATATTTGAAATGTAAGTGTATTGAAAAGAACCCTCAGTCGCATAAATGCGACTGCTCGCTTAAATGAGAAGTGGGAAATGAGAAATGAGAATACAACTAATAAAGTAGAGACATAAATGCACAATTCTCACATTGCATATTTCATTTCTAAATTAGAAATATGCTCTTGCCTCCCTTACATAAGGAAGCCAAGGGTAGAGCCGAAATTAAAGATTACGATCTTGTCTCCCTTACCAAAGGGAGATGGTGCGAAGCACCAGAGGGTTTTCGTAGATTAATGAATAATGAAAAATGAATAGTGAATAATGAATAATACCTAAAAATATATTTTGCACGAAAATTATTCATTATTAATTATTCACTATTCACTATTCATTAAAAACATATGTGTAGGGTGTCATCGCCCACGGCGACCCGATGCTGCGAAGCAATACCAGCCTGAAAATTATTCATCATTAATTATTCACTATTCATTAAAAAATTAATAATGTTGTAAATAAAATTAATGAATAATGAAAAATGAATAGTGAATAATTAGCGCATGTAGGGGCGATTTTAATCGCCCGTGCTACAAAGGAATTGCTTAAAATGTAGGGGTTCGTCTTGACGAACCCAGAAAGAAACGGAGGAAAAAGAGAAGATGAAAAAACAAAGAAGAAGAAAAGAAAAAGGAATCACCCTAGTCGCATTAGTGGTAACCATTATTGTGCTAATTATCTTAGCAGGTGTTACCTTATATATCGTATTAGATCAAAATGGTATTATCAATAATGAACAACAAGCAGTAGAAGATTACGAAAATAGCCAAAGAGAAGAGCAAGAACTGTTAAATCAAGTTATGAATAATCCAGGAGGAGGCAGTGGAGGCGAAATAACATATGTAAGAGATGTCCCTATTCCAAGTGGATATGTAGCTTCACAGGTGCCAGGCGAAAATACAGTGCCCAGGGGATTGGTAATTTATGAAGGAACTGATCCTGTAACAGAAGCAAATCACGCAGAAGCATTAACAACAAGAAACCAATATGTATGGATACCAGTAGAAGATATAAATAGTATGGTAATGTGTGAAAGTAATAGTGGAACAAGCCAATGTAATTTAGTATATGATGAAGAGGAAGATACATTAACATGTACAACCCACCCAGACACAGCAACTGAATTAGTAGGAAGATTATATACTACAACATATACAAGTACAACAGAAGGAGATAATACGATTTATACTTATGAAATGGATTTTACCAAAAGAGACCAGACATATACTGAGGGTAGTGGTCACCACGAACCAAATACCGTAAGTTATGATGCTGATAATAGTTTAACAATTGAACAATTAAAAAGTGACTTTACAGCCATGGCAAAAAGTGTAGCAAAAAATGGAGGATTTTATATTAGTAGATATGAAGTAGGAGAAGGAGGAAACAGTAAAAAAGGTCAAGCCGTATTAACAGCAGGAAGTAGTGATGGTAGTAATTATTTAGGAGCCAATATGTGGTATGGATTATATAACAGTATAAGAAAGATAGATGAAAATAAACAAATGATATGGGGATGCCAATATGACCAAGTGATAAAGTTTATAGGCGAACAAGCACAAGTTGGGCATAGTGATAGAAACTTAACAACAACACACGCATTATCTGGACAAAACGAACAAGATTGTATGAAGAATATCTATGATCTTGAAGGAAATCATTATGAATGGACAGATGAAGCGAATTGGACCAACGATCGAGCGTTTCGAGGCACTAATTACAACGATGCGGGCAATGGCAATTTCAGCCCAGCAAGTGATCGTTACGACGGCAATCCGACTGGTAGCAGCAGCGTCGGTTCGTCCCGCACCACACTTTACTTGTAATGCTGAAACGCTGGTAGCGATACAGTAGAAATTGGCTGGAAGTAGTGTTTATAAATTAAATAGAACAAGAGCATTTCGCGAACGAAGTACGCGAAAGGTGTTTATGAGATAATAAAAATGTAGTTTTTTTCCAACATAAAAATGTAGGAACCTACATTTTTTCTTTTGCCTTAATAGGTAAAAATTGGTAAAATATAAGTACATCAATTAGTATATATAAATGATACTAATTGTCTCAACGAAAAATTATATATAAAAGTTTAAAAAATGATGGAGTAGGGGCGATTTTAATCGCCCGCTTTTTTTATTGCATAGGAAAAATCGTTAGATTTTTCCGGAGCAACGAGGTTAAGTTACCTAATAAGGAAATTTATTCTTGCATTTTTTGATAAAATTCAATATAATAAAATCGAAAAAAGGAGAGGAGAAAAAATCGTGGGAGAATTTGTACACTTACATGTCCATAGTGAGTATAGTTTATTAGATGGAGCGAACCGAATTAAAGACTTACCGAAAAGAGCAAAAGAATTGGGTATGGACACCATTGCACTTACAGACCATGGAGTTATGTATGGTGCTGTAGAGTTTTTTAAAGAATGCAAAAAAAATGATGTAAAACCAATTATTGGTTGTGAAGTTTATGTTGCACCAAGAAGCAGACTAGATAAAGAACCAAATTTAGATACGAATTATTCTCACTTAATATTACTTGCAAAAGATAAAGTCGGATATCAAAATTTAATCAAATTAGTTTCTATAGGCTTTATTGAAGGATTCTACTATAAACCAAGAATTGATTTAGAAGTTTTAGAAAAATATCATGAGGGACTTATCTGTTTAAGTGGATGTTTAGCAGGTAGTATTAACCAAGCCATATTAAAAAATGATATGGAAAAAGCAAAAGAGACAGCAAAATGGTTTAAAAATCTTTTCCAAGAAGATTATTATTTAGAACTGCAATTTAATGGACTAAAAGAACAAACATTGGCAAACCAAAAATTGGTAGAAATCGGAAGAGAACTAAATATACCATTGGTTGCTACTAATGATGCACATTATCTCAAAAAAGAAGACAGTTACAATCATGAAGTATTGCTTTGCATTCAAACTGGAAAGAAAATGAAAGATGAAGATAGAATGCGTTTTGAAACAGATGAATTTTATATAAAATCACCAGAAGAAATGAAGGAATATTTCAAAAATATTCCAGAAACAATTGAAAACACGGTAAAAATAGCAGAAAAATGTAATTATGAATTTGAGTTTGGTAATACAAAATTACCAAATTATGATGTTCCTAAAGAATATCCTACACATTTGGCATATTTTAAAGAATTATGTGAAAAGGGATTAAAAGAAAGATATGGAGAAAATCCTTCACAAGAAATAAAAGGAAGACTAGACTATGAAATATCTGTGATTGAGAAAATGGGATATGTAGACTATTTCTTAATTGTATGGGATTTTATTCATTATGCAAGAGAAAATGGAATTCCCGTAGGACCAGGGCGTGGATCGGGAGCTGGGTCAATTGCAGCATATGCAATTGGTATTACCAATATTGACCCAATTAAATATGATCTACTTTTTGAGAGATTTTTAAACCCAGAAAGAATTAGTATGCCAGATTTTGATATTGATTTTTGTTATGAAAGAAGACAAGAGGTAATTGACTATGTTGCTCGAAAATATGGGCATGATCATGTAGCACAAATTATTACATTTGGAACTATGTCTGCTAGAATGGTAATACGAGATGTAGGAAGAGTTTTAGATGTACCTTATGCAGAAGTAGATAAATTAGCCAAAATGATTCCAATGGATTTACACATTACAATTCAAAAGGCATTAGAACAAAATAGAGAATTGAGAGAATTATATGAAAATGATGAGGGTGTAAAAAAATTAATTGATATTGCAATGGGACTAGAAGGATTGCCAAGACAGGCTTCTACACATGCTTGTGGTGTGGTTATTACGAAAGACCCAGTTGATACATATGTTCCTTTATATGTAAAAGAAAATAACATATCTACACAATTTACAATGACAATATTAGAAGAATTAGGACTATTAAAAATGGACTTCCTAGGCCTAAGAACCTTAACTGTAATTGCGGATAGCCTAAAATTAATCAAACAAAATAGAGGAATTGATGTTACTTTTAACAAAGAAATGAATGATCCAAAAGTATTTAAATTATGGCATGATGGAAATACTTCTGGAATTTTCCAATTTGAAAGCCAAGGAATGACAAATTTCATGAAAGAACTAAAACCAGATAGTTTGGAAGACATCATTGCAGGGGTATCTCTCTATCGACCAGGACCAATGGATCAAATACCAAGATATATAAAAAATAAATTAAATCCAGAGCACATTGAATATACACATCCAGCACTAGAACCTATTTTAAAGGTTACTTATGGTTGCATGGTATACCAAGAGCAGGTTATGCAAATTGTAAGACAATTAGGTGGATATTCACTCCGGAAGAGCAGACTTAGTAAGACGTGCCATGGGAAAGAAAAAATTAGATGTCATGGCAAAAGAAAGAGAATATTTTATCCATGGCCAAGTAGATGAACAAGGAAATGTTATTATTCCTGGTTGTGTAAGAAATGGAATTGATGAACAATCTGCTAATAAAATATTTGATGAGATGGCAGAATTTGCTAAATATGCTTTTAATAAGTCTCATGCAGCAGCTTATTCTGTAGTTTCTTATCAAACAGCTTATTTAAAAGCTTATTATCCAGAAGAACTTATGGCAGCAACATTAAATAGTTTTCTAGGGAACTTAGACAAGGTACCAGAATATATTGATGAATGTAAAAGAATGAAAATTGACATTTTAAAACCAGACATTAATAAAAGCCAAACAAAATTTACTGTAGACGAAGGAAAAATAAGATTTGGTTTAGGTACCATCAAAAATGTAGGAATTTCTGCAGTAGATATTATTGTAAAAGAAAGAGAAGAAAGAGGAGATTACAAAGATTTCTCTGATTTTTGTGAAAGAATTGCATCAGAAACCGTTAATCGAAAATGTATAGAAAGTTTAATTAAAGCAGGGTGTTTTGATACCTTTGGCCAAACGAGAAGTACATTACTAGCGTCTTTTGAAAGCATTTTAGATACCATCACTGCAAAAGAAAAAAACAGTTTAAAAGGACAAGTAAGTATGTTTGAGATGGTAGGAGGAGAAAGCAATTTAGATGAAATAAAATATACTTATACGGTTTTACCGGAAATGTCTAAAAAAGAGTTGTTATCTTTAGAAAGAGAAATGTTAGGTCTTTATATTTCAGGACATCCTCTAGAAAATTATAAAGAGACAATAGCAGAACAAACGAATATTAATACTTTTAAGATACATGAACTAACAGAACAACTACAAAATATGGAAGGTAGAACAGATTATAAAGATGGAGATCAAGTAAAATATGCGGGAATTATTACAAAGATCAAAAAGAAGTATACAAAAAATAATACCATTATGGCATTTGTAACAATAGAAGACTTATATGGAGAATGTGAAGTTATCGTTTTTGACAGCTGTTACAGTAAATCTGCTCAAATATTAATGGAAGAAAATATTGTATTGGTAGAAGGAAGACTAAGTATTCGAGAAGAGGATAATATAACGATTGTTGCAAGAGAAATAAAGCCATTAACTCAGAAAGAAACAAGTAAAGTATTATTGCTAGATATTACAAATTTAAATGAAGAACAAAAAAGCAAGCTAAGAGGAGCTCTCAAATTTTTTAATGGGGAAAGAAACAATATAAGAGTACAAGTAAAACAAGGCGAAGAAATCAAAAATGCGGGAGCAATCTATTGTAACGAAAAAATCTTAGATGCCCTCAAAGAAATCTGTCCCATTGGGGACGCTTCCCAATAGGACATAATGTCCCTATTTGGGATGCTATTAAAAGGAGAAAGATATGGTTATTTTAATTGGTGAAAGCGGATCACGGGAAAACTACTATTTTAAATGAATTAGAAAAAAGAGGAATGAAAAAAGCGATAAATTATACCACAAGACCAAGGAGAGAAAGCGAGAAAGAAAGTGCAGAATATGAATTCATTACAAAACCTCAGTTTGAAGAAATGTGGGAACAAGGAAAATTGTTACAAAGAGCGGAGTTTAATGGAGAATATTATGGGATTAGCATAGATTCTCTAGACAATAATGTAGCATGTATTCAAATTGTAGATACTGTAAAAGATGTAAAGAACAGAGCAAAAGAATTAGGAAAAAATCCTCAAATTCTTACTTTTTATATTGCTGTAGACGAGCAAGAAAGAATGAGAAGAATGAAAAACAGAGGAGACACGATAGAAACAATTGAAAAAAGAATTGAAATTGACCGAGAAAAATTTCAAAATGCAAGAGATGTGGCAGATTATATAATTCCAAATAAGAACGTGATAGAAGCAGTAGAGGATATTTTGTCAAAAATTTGCTAAAAAAGGAAAAAGGTGCTATAATAGATAAAGAATGGAACAAAAGAAACGTTCTGAATTTGGAAGGAATGAAAGAAATGGAACTATTAGCAATAATCTATATCTTAATATTTATTATAATAACCTTAATTGTATATGCTGTTGTTCAACTAAAAATGGTAGGAATTAAGGTGAAAGATTTTTGGAGTTTTATCGAGGCAAACCAAATGTTAGATAAATTATATGCTTTTGCAACAAAATATAAAAAATTAAGTATACAAGAACAATTAATTTTTCTAAAAGAAGCTGAAAAAGTATTTGATGCTTTTGAGAAAGTTCCTGATATGCTTTGGGAGGAAGAATATCAAAAATATATGGAAGTACTAAATACATATAAAGACATTCGCATGCTGAGGTGGGAAGGAAATAAAGAAATTGTTTTTAAATAAGATATAGTAAA
>CALXRW010000034.1 GCA_944390965.1 uncultured Clostridia bacterium | reverse complement strand
CAATATATTTTCTCTATTTTAATTTCAACCATATATACCTATATTTTGAAGCAAAAGCTCGAACAGCCTTCTGCTGCCGGATTACCCCTTGAACCTTGAGAGTTTTGCGGATAAAATATAGGTATATATGGTTGATTTTTTGTTTATTTAACCTAATGGACATTGCGTCCCTCTGTCTAATCAAATTGTGATTCCGATAAGATTCAATATAATTGCAGATACTACGCCAATTCCATATAAAGTAATCGTAATAAAAATATTCTCTTTGACATTTTTGTTTACTCTAAAAAGTACTAATAATCCTACTCCGGCTCCTACTAATAATCCCCCTATCGCTGTTCCTACTGTAATAATATTAGATAAATATAATTCCGTTAAAATTACAGAGGATGCACAGTTAGGAATTAATCCTATTAATCCGGCAATAATAGGTCCTAAAATTGGTTTATTTAAAATAAAATTAGAAAGTGTGTCTTCCCCAATTAAATGAATTACTACATTTAAAACAAGAGAAATAATAACAATAAATAAAAAGATATTAAGAGTGTGTTTGATAGAGGATTTTAAAATTCCTTTCTCACAACAGCAATGTTCTTCTTGACATATTTGGTTAATTTTTTCTTCTTGCTTTTCTTTTTCCTTTTTACGTAACACAAAATCTATTGCAAATCCTGCAATCATGCCAATTAGCACTTTAATTCCCAGAATTTTCAAAATAACATCAATAGCTACTCCTTGAGAAATAAAAATTGGTAACATCTCGTCTGAGGTAGAAAGATAAACTGCCATAAGTGTTCCCAAAGTAATAATCCTTCCTGCATAGAGATTTGTTGCTGTAACAGAAAATCCACACTGTGGAAACGCTCCCAAAATCCCACCTATAACGGGACCAAATTTGCCAGATTTTTTTATATATTCTTTTGTTTTTTCTGTTGTTTTATGCTCTATAAATTCCATAATAAGATAAGCAATAAATAAAAATGGTAATATTTTTACAGAATCTATTAATGTATGTATTAATATTTCTATCATTTTTCTCTCCTTATCTTCTTTATATCACAAAAATGTTGAAATTGCCTTTTGCAAATTCAACATTTTCTTGTACATTTTAATTTAAATTAGTTTTGTACATATGGCAATATTGCAATATGTCTTGCTCTTTTTACAGCTAATGTAATTTCTCTTTGATGTTTTGCACATGCTCCTGTAGCTCTTCTTGGTAAGATTTTGCCTTTGTCATTGATAAATTTTTTTAATTGTTCTGCATTTTTATAATCTAATACAAAGTTTTTATCTCCACACATTGGACATACTTTTTTTCTTACTTTTCTGAACTTAGGATTATAGTCTTCATCTATATTCATGTTTTTACGTTTCTTGTTGTTTTGTTTTTTATCTGCCATGTTTCTCCCCCTCTTCCATTCAACTAAATTTATGCTTAGAATGGCAAATCATCATCTGATGATACAGAAAATTCTGAACTGGTATTTGCCATGTTTTCTCCAAATGTATTTTCGAAGTTTGCATTGCTTTCTCCGTCTTTTTTGCTGTCTGCAAAATACGCTTCTTCTGCAACTACTTCTGTTACATATCTTTTTTGTCCTTGTGCATCATCATAGGTTCTTGTTTGTAGTCTACCAATAACTCCTACTTGTTGTCCTTTTTTAAAGTATTTACTACAAAATTCTCCTAATTTGCTCCAAGCTACAATATTAATAAAGTCTGCTTGTCTTTCTTCTCCTTGCCTTACAAATCTTCTATTAACTGCTAAACTAAAGCTTGCTACTAATGTATTATTAGTTTGTGTGTATCTAACTTCTGGGTCTCTTGTTAGTCTTCCCATTAAAATTATTTTGTTCATTTTATACTCCTTTGCCTTTATAGGCCCTTAAAATTAATCTTTTCTAACAACAATAAATTTCATTACATTGTCAGTAATTCTGTATATTCTTTCAAGTTCAGCAATTAGACTTGGATTTGCTTCGAAATCAATTACAATATAGTATCCTTCTTTTTGTTTTGCA
This sequence comes from uncultured Clostridia bacterium, assembly GCA_944390965.1. Taxonomy (GTDB): domain Bacteria; phylum Bacillota; class Clostridia; order TANB77; family CAG-508; genus CALXRW01. The sequence continues at coordinate 11,116 of CALXRW010000034.1, read as the reverse complement.
ATTTCATAAGCAAGTCTTTTTTTACCAAGTTCGTTTACATTTTCTACTTTACCGTCAGAATTAATTAGGCTTGAAAATTTTTGGATTAGTTCTTTCATTCCATTTTCTTCAACACCTGGATTAATAATGACAACACTTTCATATTTGTTCATTATTTCCACCTCCTTTTGGCTATGTAACCCATATTAAAATATGAGTAAGGATAAATAGATTTTCTATTTAAACGATAGTATTCTACCATATTTTACTATAAAATTCAAGGGTTTTAGAAAATTTTCTATCATTCCATGGGAGAACGTTTCCTATCTATCATTGGCTCCCTTATTTAAGGGAGCTGTCGCATTTATGCGACAGAGGGTTTCTTTCTTTTAATTACAGTCATATGCTAAATAATGAGTGTGGTTTTCAAGCAATTCCTTTGAAGAGCGGGCGATTAAAATCGCCCCTACATTTTGGCAATTTTTTTCGAAGGTGGCAACCCTTACACACATATACATTTAATGAATAGTGAATAGTTAATAATGAAATAAGGATAGGCATCTTCTCTGCCTACCCTTTTAATTTATACTTTATTATATTACACATTTTTTCTTTTTAATATTGCTAGAGCAATAATAGAAACAACTACTACTGTTGCAACAATTCCCACATAATTAGATACGCCTGTATGTGGTGTTTCATCTTTTTCATCTTCTGGTGCAACAACTTCATCATCTTTAGGCTCTTCTGTTCTATTGACTACTGGCTCTTTATCAACAGATAGTTCAACACTAAATGTGTCATTTTCTACTACTCTAACAGTAGCATCTACTCTTAAATCTTTAACAAGGTCTAATACTTCTTCTTCTGTCAAATCTCCTGCTAGCCAAACAATATCTTCTTCTCCTGTTAGATTTATATGATAATCAGGTGCAGCTACTATAATATTATCTAATTGTTCTTGTTCAACTAAATCAAACATTGCTTTCAAATCTTCACCTTTATTTAGATGAACTGTGGTTGTATTGTTTTCACCTTCAACAGTTATATTATAATTTTCTCCACAAGCAACTATTTCAGCTACTCCAATATCTTCAAATATTTTTAAAGCTTCTGTTACAGTTGTTGTCTCTGGAAGATGTATAATAGAATCTGTAAAATCAATTTCAAATCCTTCTGGCATTTCAAATGATGAAGATGTATAAACAATATCTTTCACCCCAGGAGTAATTTCTATTTTAACTCCTTCTGGTGCTACTGTTGAAAGTTGTGTAATGCCTTCTGTACTAAACATATTGGTTATTTTTGCAACTATTGTTGCATTACTTGCATATTCTGTAAATTTATATCCTGCATTTAGATTATATGCATTTAGTATATCTACCAATTCTTCAATTGTAGATTCAATTTCAATAGTACTAACTTCTTCTGTTAATACTATTGGCTCAGCTGCCTTCCCTGGTTCTGTTGGAACCTCTACCTTTTCGCCTCCATTAATTGACATAGTATAAGCATAAGATGAACTGCTCATTATGCCAAAAGCTAGTAAAATAGCCACTAATACTAAGCTAATTTTTAAAATGTTTCTTTTCATTTTTTTCCCTCCTATGTTTTTTTACATTGCAAAAATCACAATGCTTTTATAAAGGTATATCACAACTTTAAATTTTTTTCAACAGAAAATTAAAAATTTTTATTTTTTTCTATTAAATGATACATTTTGCTTTTTAAATTTACAATCCTGTTTTCTTTTAATACGATAATCCATAAATAAATAACAATAAAAAATATCGCTATATTTTCTAAATATAGTATAAGAATACTAGTAACAATTGTTATGATAATCATTGTAATATTGCTTATTTTATTAGTTATTATCATTGATTCTTTTACTCCTATCTTTATATTGAAAACACTATTTAAAATTCTTCCTCCATCTAATGGATAAATAGGCAATAAGTTAAAAACACATATTAGTATATTCGCATAAAAAATATTTTCCATGTTTTGAATCACAAAGTAATTATTTAATATTAATGCTAAAAATATAATAAATAAATTCGTTAATGGTCCGTGCTATAGCAATAATCGCTTTTTTTTGGTTTATCTTTTTTAAAGATTTATATTCCTCAAATGTAATGGATACACCTAGTGGCATAATACTTATTTTTTTTGGTTTTAGTCCTAATAGAATACCAGTAAATAAATGTCCTATTTCATGAATTATGGCAAATAGCATAATAAGAGTATAAACTTCTACCTGTCTTGTTACATAAAAGAGAAAAAGGAAAATAAAAATTTTAAGGTCAATTTTAATTTGCATACACGAGAAAATCCTTTCCTAATTTTACATAGCTCCTAATACATATTCTGGGTCTACAATTCTATCCTCTAATCTGATTTCAAAGTGTAAATGTGGTCCTGTTACATTTCCTGTTGCTCCAACTTCTGCAATACTTTGACCTTGTGTAATAGCATCTCCTTCATTTACATAAATTTTATTACAGTGTGCATATAAAGTCATAATATTTCCATTTAAAATCTTAACATGATTTCCATAATCACCTTCACTAGAAACAACACTTACTATTCCCTCTGTTGCAGCCACAATTACAGTTCCTGTATCTGCTGCAATATCAATACCCGTATGATATTTAGGAACTGTTTCTGTTGTTGGATTTCGATTGCCAAATCTAGAAGTAATGACACCACTTAGTGGCTTTATAAAAGATAATGTTTCCTTTATATAATTTGCATCTAATTCCATTTGGCTAAGGCTACTTTCTTTCTTTGTTGTTTCTTCTACCATTGTATCTTGTGCAGATAAAACAGCTTCTACTGTATTTGTCATTTGCCCTACTGTATTGCTTATTTCGTTTTGCAATATATTTTCATCTATTTCTGTGTTTTGTTGCTCTGGTTCTTGATTTTCTTCTTGTTTTGGAATAAGATTTTCTAGTTTTAAATAGCCTTTCCATTCATTCCATTTTTCTTGAAAATTGATGTTATATGATAAAATCTCTTTCGTTTTATTTAAAACATCTTCTGAAAATATGTAATTACTATTTTGAATTAAATAATAAATCAAATAAATTACAAAACAAATTGCAATTTGTAATAACATCTTTTTTATGGTTTTGTGTTCAGGTTTTTGCCTAACATTAACGGTTGCATACGATTTTCTTTCATTTTGCATTTTTTTTCTTTGGTAAATTTCTTCTGCTCTTCTTATTTTTTCATCTACACTTAAAGTTCTTTCCATAAAAAAACACCTCTTCCTTGGTATGCCTATATTCCCAATATATGCAAGGAAGACGTGTTATATTCAATTTTATTTTTCAAATTAATATTTTTATAAGGAGATACAAAAGCATAATCCCACTTAGTAAAAAAGTAAGCTTTCTTTGCCTATTATATTTTTTGGTTAAATTTTTTATATTCTTTATATTTTGATTTTTTTTATTTTCTATATTAGAAATGCAATTAGCTATTACCATTTCTGCTTCTTTTACAATATAATCTTTTGGATTAATGATTTTTCCATTTTTATCTGAATTTATATTTTTTTCTGCATGTTCTACCTGCATTACTTTTATATTTGGTTTCAAAACAACAATAGCTTCTTCTACCATATTAGAAGGTAAATTTTTAAGTACAACAATATTTTTCATTTGACTTATGTCCATGTAAAGGACCTCCTTAAAAATATTTTTATACTTAAATTTTTTCCATTTTTTTACGGTTTATACATTAAACAATTTCAATTACACTATAAATTCCTCTTGACACAATATCTGCCATATTCATGACCAAATTTAATCTAGTATTTTGTAACATTTTCATATTAAATCTTGGGTTATTCAAATTGGTAGCTACAACTCCTTTTATACTCATATCTCCTATGTAAGCTACTTGTCTATTAATTCCAGAGCCTAATGTCACACCGTCTGTCACTTACAATAATGCTTCCTGGGGACCTTTCATTTGAAATGGCAGAGTCAATAGCAATGATAAATGGGTTCTTATATTCTGTTTCTATTTTTTGTATCATTGACTCAATATTGGTAGAACATACTAAAGAATTTAAATCACCTATTATACTAACTTTTTCGTCTGTGCAAAATAAGTGATTCAATTTATACCCTACTAATGGGCCAAAACTATCTCCTGTAATGCGATCTGTTCCAATACATAAAAAAATCACATCAGAAAATCTTCTATTGTTTGTCAATCCATATAAAATAGTACTAAAATCGCTTACAAAGTTTTCATATTGGTTATTTTTCTGTTCCATAGCATTCCTCCATTTGTTAAAGTATATGCTTTTTTCTTAGAGGTATTCTATTTTCTTTTATTTGGTGTGATAATAATACGAATATCATCTTTTTTATTATATTTTTTGAATATATCTTCCGAGAACCCTGCCACTTGTGTAGTAACAACAATCGTATCATATTGATGTTGAATTAGATTTTGTATTTCATAATCTGTTTGTTCTAAATCTTCTAATTCAATAACCTCAAACCCCAAACCTTTCCATGTTTTAAAACTATCTTTATCTTGTTTAAATTTAATAAAAGAAACTCTCATGAAAACCACCTATATCTAGTTTGTTCTCTATGAGAGTTTTTCATACATTAAATAATAAATTACAATTCTATTGTCGTTTCTAAAGCAAGTTTTATCATTTGATTTAAAGATTCTTGCCTTTGTTTGGCAGAAAGTTCTTGTTTTTTACAAATGGAATCTACTACAGTTAATAAACAAGCAGCTTTTTTATTTAAAATTTTTGCTAAGTAAAATAAGGCGAAAGCTTCCATTTCTGCTACCTTAATATTTTGTGGTAATCTTTCCATTAATGGTTTCATGTCTTTTAAATAAGGATCAAAACATTCTGAACAAAAAGCATCTACTTTTTGGATTGGAATTTTTAATTTATCTGCCATTTGCTCTATAGCTTCATTTAGTTCTTTTGTTCCATAAGCTTTATTACATTTTTCATTTTGAAAATTATAGGCAAAGTTTCCTTCTGTATAACTTTCTTCTACTAAAACAATATCTAACAAATTAATTTCTGGCACATAAGAACCACAAGAACCTATACGTATGATATTTTCAACCTGATAAAATTGATATAATTCATAAGCATAAATTCCAACACTTGGCATTCCCATTCCATGTGCCATAACACTAATTTCTTTTCCTTTATATTCCCCTGTATAGGCTAGCATTCCTCTTACTTGATTTACTAAAATAGCGTTTTCCATAAAATTTTCTGCTATATATTTTGCTCTTAAAGGATCCCCTGGCATTAACACAGTTTTAGCGATTTCTCCTATTTTTGCTTCATTGTGTGCTGTCATTTGTCTCCTCCTTTGTCTTTCTTCTTGGTAAAGAAATCCCAAATCATACTCCATCTAAAGAAATTGCTTATCATTACCATACAAAAACTTGCCACATTAAAAGCAATGATAACTTCAATAGGGAAATGTAAGCTTATATTAGCAAAAATTGAGAATATAATTAAAAATACAAAATAGGTAACAAGTATCCCAATTAACCATTTTTTCTCCATTGTGATGTCTTTTTCCTTTTCTTGTTTTTCAAAAATTCTTGTTCTTAAAAAACGTATAGCAGCTTCAAAAATCATTGATATTAACACAAGTACAAAAAGGCTTATTAAAAAAGGCTCTCCTAATCCACTATATTCTTCTAGTTTTTCTTCTTCCATAGCTTGTACATCTTCTAGTGTAATTTCATTAGTATCTCCTTCTGTATTTGATACAATATTGTTTGTACTATTTTCCTCTTGATTTTCTAAAACGTTCTCTGAATTTTCATTTTCCATATTTTGTTCGTTTTCTTCCATTTTCTTCCTTCCCTTCTTTTATTTACTTGTAGAACCAAATCCTCCCATTCTTTTTTGATCTGCTTTATCATTTTCTACTGTTAAGTATTTACAGAAAATAGCCTGTCCAATCATATCTCCTTTTTTTATTTCTAATTCTTTATCTCCAAAATTGTAAAAAGCAAACATAATATGTCCATCATTATCTGGATTTTCATAATAATCAGCATCAATGATTCCAATACTATTTGCTAATACCAACCCTTTTTTAAAAGGATTAGAGCTTTTGTTACACAACATTAAATACTCATCATTCTCCATAAATGCCTTTAGTCCTGTTTTTACTAAGGTAGGTTTATCTCCCCACTTAAATGGTGGAATTGTACAATCTTCTGCTGCTCCTATATCATATCCTGCTGAAAGTCTAGTTTTTCTTTCTGGTAATATAATTTCTGCATTTTCAAATCCTTTTGCTACTTGGAATCCTCTACTCATAATCATTCTCCTCTCTTAACTTTTCTTTAAGCGATTTCTCCGAAGCACGGGCGATTAAAATCGCCCCTACATTTTTCATAAATTATTTTACACTATCTTAACTTTAAAAAGATTATACATTTAACTATCTTTGTTGTCAATTCTTTCTTTTTTTATTTCTCTCAATTATAAATTTTTATTCTATATTTTTCTTAGGATATACCAATTTGGGATGGTCAAGACCATCCCCTACATGCTAATTATTCATTATTCTCTATTCATTTTTCATTATTCATTAATTAAGTTTATAACACCACCTATTTCCTTTAATGAATAGTGAATAATTAATAATGAATAATTTCTTCTTTGGGTAGTTTCTTCGTAGAACGTGTCGGCGTGGGCGCCGACACCCTACACTAATTATTCATTATTCTCTATTCATTTTTCATTATTCATTAAAATATACAAAAACCCTCTGGTGCATTTATGCGACTGAGGGTTCCCTGCAAAATCTATTTTCCCGTAGCTTGATATGGAATTATGTATAGCATTTTTTTCTTGCCTACATAAATTTTATACTAATTTTTCACCTTTTTTGTCGTTTTTTCATACACTATATTAAATTAGTAAAAAGGATGGTCTTAGATATGGAAACAATATCACATACATTGAATACTTTAAAAATAGGAGAAATGGGAATAATAGAAAACTTAAATTGTACAGGAAATATTCGTAGAAGATTATTAGACTTAGGAATGGTGAAAGGTACTCATATTCTACCAGTATTATCAAGTCCATCTGGTGGTCTTACCGCTTACGAAATCAGAAATTCCATTATTGCTATCAGAGAGGAAGATAGCCAAAACATTATAATTTCCTCTCATTTTGCAGAAACCTAAAATTCTTTTGAAATATACTTGTATTTTCCCATATTTTATGGTATATTATTAATTAGTCAATTTTATTACAATTATGGGAGGTGCTTTCAAATGGCTAAATGTGAAATTTGTAATAAATCTGTAAATTATGGAAATCAATTAAGTGTTACTCGTTCACATATCAGTAAAAGAACTTCAAGACAATTTAAGCCTAATTTAAGAACTGTAAAATCTATTGTTGATGGTCAACCAAAAAGAATCACAGTTTGTGCTAAGTGTTTACGCGCTGGAAAAGTGAAAAGAGCTTAGTCTTTTTATGATATGAAATGAAAAACTTCTTATGATTACTAAGAAGTTTTTTTGTTTTATTTTTTTTTAACTTTTTATCTATCTTTATAATAATATCTTTGTTTTATTGGGCTCGCCTTGGCGAGCCCCTACACATAGAACATGTTTTTTTTCTTTCTTATGTATTAATCCTTAATTCCAAATATTAATTTTACAAAACCCCTCAAAAATTTAGGCACTTTTTTTACTACTATTTTCATATTATTCTACACTCCTCCTCTACATTTTAGCAAGCTAACCAAGCTAATCCTACCGCAACTACTGCTACTCCTATTAAAAATAGCCACCCGGTAAAAGGAAGTAAGATTACAAGTAAAATGCCGAATCCAAATCCTATTAAACAAACTGCTAATGTCTTTTTTAATAGTTTCAACATAATCTATTACCTCCGTCTTTAATATATTATATTAATTTCTGCAAAATTTGTGCATCTGTCTATTTTTTGATATAATATAGCTTATGATAGTTATAGTTTTAGAAAGGATTGAAGTAATAGATGAATTCTGCTATTAATAAAATGATAAAAATATTAAAAGAAACCTATCCGGATGCTAAATGTAGCTTAGATTTTTCGACACCTTTTGAACTTGTTATTGCTGTTATGCTATCTGCACAATGTACAGATGAAAGAGTTAATTTAACAACACCTAATATTTTCTCTAAATACCGCACTCCAGAAGATTTTGCAAAAATAAATATTTACGAATTAGAAAATCTTATTCATCCTTGTGGTTTCTATCATACAAAAGCAAAAAACATAAAAGCTTGCAGTCAAAAATTAATTTCTGATTTTCATTCCATTGTTCCTCAAACTATGAATGAACTATTAACACTCCCACGGTGTTGGTAGGAAAAGTGCAAATGTTATATTATTAGAGGCTTTTGGAATTCCATTTGGAATTGCTGTTGATACACATGCTAAGAGAATTTCTAACCGTTTGGGTCTCTCTCAAAATACTGATCCAGAAAAAATAGAGCAAGACTTACTTGCCATTGTTCCAACAGATTCTATTAAAGATATTAACCATTTATTTGTATGGCATGGCAGAAATTGTTGCACTTCTCGAAATCCAAATTGCAATTCATGTCCCATTAAACAATATTGCCCTTCTTCTTTATTGTATACAAGATTTTGATTTCTTGTATATTTTTTATATCTTTCATTATACTATCTTTAGAGGTGTTAGGTTTGACAAATATTAATTGTTCTGCAAATTGCATTTACCAAAAAGAAGGAAAATGTACTTTAGAAAACATTTCCCCTAAAGCAATTAGTTTTAATAGTAATTGTGCTTATTTTTATGAAAAAAAATAATTTTTTTCGTTATTTTTTATCTATTTGCTAGTTTATAGAAGTCGTAAAGTTCCTTTTGTAAATTTTCTATTTTTTTATTCATATTTATTGACAAAAAAAAGTTAAAGCTATATGATTTAATGTATGAAAAATATTTTAAAAAGGAGAGATTAAGATTATGTTAAAAAAAAGAATGAAACTTTTTGCCCTTGTGTTTGTTGCCCTTCTTTTAGTAGCTTCTACTTGTTTTGCAACAGATGAGCCAGTAGTAACTTCTGTTGAAGACCCAAATGCAACTGCTGAAAGCACAAATACTACTACTGAGAATGCAGAAGGAACAGAAAATGAAGCTGTAACAGATAATGGTATAACAGATGAAATGTTAGCAAATTTAGTGTCTAGTGACTACTTCTCAACAGCAGAAGAAAGTATTGGTAATTATACTTTTTCTAAAACTGTTGATGGAAATGCATTTTTGATTGGTAATGAAATTACTGTTACTAGTGAAATTGCTGGAGACTTGTTTGTTGTAGCAAACAAATTAATTATTGCAGATACAGTTAGTATTTATGGAAATGTTTTTGCAATGGCAAATGAAATTGAAATCAATGGTACTGTTTATGATTTGTACTCCACATCTTCCAAATTAAGAGTTGGATATGATGGAATTATCTACAGAGATATGCATTCTATTGCTTCTGAAGTTACAATGATTGGTAGAATTGGAAGAAATATGATGACCTCTTCTAATAATATTTCTTTTGTAGAAAAGGATACAGAAACTGAAGAAGATTTAATTGGTATGGTATATGGAAATTTACAACATCCAGAAGGTGCTAAAGTAACATATCCTACTAATGAAGAAACTGGAGAAATAGATACTACTATGTCAATTGCAGGTGAAATTATTCATGCAAATGCACATGAATCTATTGGTTCTCTTATTTTAGATTATGTACTTGCTTTACTTGCTACTTTAATATTTGTTGCAGTTGCTTGGTTATTATTTACCTGGCTTGCACCAAATTTTGTACAAAAAGTGGCAGGTTGTATTTCTAAAAAATTCCCATTAGCAATATTATTTGGTTTGTTAGGGTTGATATTAGGTGCTATCATTATTATGGCTTTATTAGTTATACCATATGTATCAATTGTTACATCAAAATTAGCTCTTGTACTTCTTCTACTTTATATTTTAATAGTTGCTATTAGTTACCCAACTCTTTGCATTTCAATTGGTACTTTCTTAAATAATAAAACCAAAAAGCCATCAAAAGCAAAAGGTTTTGGATTTACTTTATTAATTAGCACAGCTCTTTGGGTATTGCAACTTATTCCATTTGCAGGTTCAATCTTTACAATTTTAGCTGTTGTTATTGGCTTTGGTATGATTTTAATAGGAAGTGTAAAACGCAAAGAAAAATTGGAAGAAAATTAAAATATGTTTATAATAAAAAAATCACGGTTACCCGTGATTTTTTCTTATTCTTTTTTTAATTCTGCAACCATTTCTTTATAGTTTTCTGTTTGTATTAAGGCCGTCCCTACTACTAAAATATTAGCTCCTGCTTTTTTTACTTGTGCTGCAGTTTGTAAGTTTATTCCTCCATCTGCTTCTATATCTACATCCAACTGGTTTTCTTCCACATATTCTTTTAATCTTTTTATTTTTTCTATTGTACTGGGAATTAACTCTTGTCCCCCTTTTCCTGGTTCTACTGTCATTACTAAACACATATGAACAAAAGGTAAAAGTGGGAAAACTTCTTCTATTTTTGTGTTTGGCTTTACCGAAATTCCTATTTTTATTTTGTTTTCCTTTATCTTTTTTATCTGTTCTAATAATGTCTCCTGTTTATCTGCCTCATAATGTATTGTAATTCTATTTGGTTCAAATGGGATATAATATTCAACAAATTCATCGATGTCTTTTACCATAAGATGAACGTCTATGGGAATATTGGATATTTGTTTTATGATGTTAATATATTCCATCATTTTAGTTACTGTATTTTGTTCAACAAAATCACCATCCATAACATCAATATGAAAATAGTCAATTCCTGATGTTTCAAGATTATAAAATGTTTGAGCACTATTTTCTTTTTCAACATTTAAAACAGATGCTGATATTTCTACCATAATTTTTCCCCCTCTAATATCTTTGCTTTAAGTAATTTCTTCGAAGAACGGGCGATTAAAATCGCCCCTACATTTTTTATTGCATAGGAAAAATCGTCAGATTTTTCCGGAGCAACAAGGTTAAGTTACCTATGTTTTTGTGCGATTGCGAAG
>CALXRW010000033.1 GCA_944390965.1 uncultured Clostridia bacterium | reverse complement strand
GTCGTACATTAAGAGTTGGTGTAAGACTAATTTCTATTTATATATTTGAGACTTGCTTTTACTTTTTCACTTCTCGACAAAATTTTCTAAGTGAATTATATAAAAAAATGTTGAAAAAGATAGATATATAGTTTATAATATCAGATATAGTATATCTAATAAGTAAAGGTAAAGTGGAAATATAACCAGAAAAACAATAAAATAGAGTAATTTATGAAAAAATGTAGGGGCGATTTTAATCGCCCGTTCTTCGAAGAAATTACTTAAAACAGAAGATAGCGTAAAGTAATCTATAAAAAATAGAATATGAGAGAACTAAAACCAAGGAGGAAAAGGGTATGAAGAAATATATAGCAATTATATTATTAATTGGAATCCTATTAGGTAGTATCCTAATTTATAATATGTTACAAGTAGAAAAGAAGATATATAAAACATTTACAGATTCTGGCTATATTTTGCAAAGTAAACAAGAAAATCAAGATGAGATAGAGAGATACTATTTTTCACGGAGAGCAAAAATATAAAGAGAACTATAATGAACAAATTACATTTGAAGACACAAATGGAGATAAAGTAGTTTCAGAAAAAAACAATTTTATTCATTATACAGATGGTTCTATTAGTTCTTTTAAAAATGGTGTTATTATGGACTTAACTCGTGTGGATAGTGACCCTATCTTTTATTATAATATTAAAGCAAATAGTATTTTAACAAAATTATCAGATCGTTATACAATACAAAACCTAGACACACAGTTAAATTTTTATTATCTATTATGGAAAATAGATGCTAATAAATATTTAATAGCAGGAGAAAATATCACCATCACGTTTGAAGACGGAAGTGAAAAAGTAATAAATGGTTATTTAGAAATCGAATATCACGATAATCAAGTAATTAAACTATATAATCAAGAAATAACTTACCAAACGATTTCAGAAGAAACAGTTATACATATTCCAGGAGATATTGAGATTAATCTAGCTACAAAAATGGTTAGAAAAAACGATGAAAACCAAATGAACTTTGAAAACATGGTAATAGATTCAGATGACAACATCACTATTGTAGATTTGACAGAAGACAAAGAAAATGAAGAAGAGATGGAAAATGAAATTGCAAATGAACAAGCAGGTGCTCAAGGAGGAACAACACAAAATAGTGGCGGAACCAGTAGCGAGGATAATCAACAAAATAGTACATCTGGAGGAAACATACCAATTATAAATGGAGATGGAACAGGTAACTTAGATGAAATAATTGATAATAATATAGAAACGATTCAAATGCCAAAATTCAAAACAAATGAATTTAATGTAACAACAACAGGACTAACTACTAATATTAGTATTACAGATGAAGAAGGTTTACTAAAAGAAGATACCAATATAAAAATACTAAACAGTAGTACAGGGAAATTAGTCTATGAAACAACGTATGCATTAGGAGAATATGAAATTGCACTTGATGTGCAAAGTTTAACACCAGATACAGAATACATATTACAAGTAGAATCTGCTTATGAAATAGAAGGAATTACTTACCAAAAGAACTTTATTTATAAAAGATTCCAAACAAATGTCACAGGATTAAGCTTTGAAAAGGATGTATTTACAAACAAGACTATGAGTTTTACGGTAAACTTTGAAGAAAATTCACAAATTGCAAGAGCTGAAATGCTTGTGATAGATGGAAATGGACAAGAAATTCAATCTCAAATGGTAACAAACACAAATATGATTTTTGGTGGAAAAGAAAATGTAGAATTCCAAGGGTTAGAACCAAATACAAGCTATGAAATCAAACTAATTAATGTATTATATAATGGCCAAATTTTAGTAAATGGCTTTGATATTTCAAAAAATTATATGACACTAAAAGATTTACCGAGCATAAGTGGGACAGAATTTGAAATTAATAAAAGAGATGGAAACTTTAAATTAAAATTAAACAATGTACAAGATGTGCATGAAGGAATTCAAAGTTATCGTTATGAAATTTATGATGCAAGAGAACAAAATGGAAAACCAATAAAAACAATTGAAACTAGTGAAAGAGAAGTTATTCTTCCTATTGATGACACCATTGTAAGAAATGTAACTTATGTTTATAAAGTAATTGCGATATTCTATGATAATGAAAAAATATGTGAGTATGAAAGTGAATATAGTGAATTAATGAGAATGGATGGTGCACAATTCCCAACGGTAAGTTTTGAAGAAGAAAAAGTAACATTCGAAAGAATTGAAGGAGCACTTATTATAGAAGATAATGACCACACCATAGAATTAAATGATGATACCATTTTCACAGTGACATATACAGATTCTGTTGGAAAAACAGAAACCTTTACAGCACAAGGAGATTTAAGAATACCAGTACGAATTAATAATTTAAGGGCAAATGAAACTTATAAATTTGCTATTTATGGAAAAGTAGATTTAAAAGATGGAAATGATCCCATTGACCAATGTTATATTGGAGGAGCATTTGTACAAACAAAAGAACCAGAAAATATGGTAGCCATTTATAATACAAATAATGAAGATGTAAAAAATACATTTAATGTAAACTTTAGATTAGTAGCAGAAAATCCAGAAAGTGAACAATTAGAAGCACAAACTTTAACAGGAATGGAATTTAAAATTTATTCAGGTCAAACCATAGAAGGAGATACTCCACAAGGAGTATTAGTAAAAAGTACAAAAGTAGTAGACACCAATACAGAGCCATATGAAAGCACATTGAAAGAATCTTATTATGACAATGCAATACAAATTACACCAGCATTTTTTGGAGCAGAAAATTCAGACTTTAAAGAAGAATATTACACAATAACAGTATCAAATGCATATGACTATACAGATTACCAAAATGAATTACCAATTATCAATTATATGTGTGTGGTAAAAACCAATGGATATATGCCAGAAATTGGAGACACGGAAAATGCCTTGTCTGTTACTGTAATTAGAAATTATGAGACAGATGTACCAAATCCAGACTTAAGTAATAACACTGTAGTAGGTTATCGTATAAAAGCAAAATACGACAATAGTGGTGGTTTTGCTAAAACAATTACTTATAGAGCTATAAATGCAGTAACAGGACAAGAAGTAGAGGTAATTGAATTACCAATTGGAGAAGATGGAAACATACCAGAAGCAACTTTCCAAGTTGGATTCGGAACACCTCAAACAGAAGTAGATGATAATGGACTAAAAAGAGGAAATGAATATTACTTTACTTATGAAGTAGGCTTAGACTTAAATAAAGATGGAACCCCAGAAACCATCTATCCACCAGAAACAGAAGGGGAGAAGATTGTTTTAAAGTCAGAAACAGTAAGACCAGAAAAAGAAGAAGTAAGTATTTTATTATACCCATCCTCTTCAACAGAAACAGCTAGAACCTATCAATATCAATTAAAAGATATTGACCATAGTTTAACAAGTAATGAAATGGTAGCTTATATTCAAAATAGAATTATAGACAGACAAAACATACAAGAAACCAGTGGTAACTTTAATAGTATGATTTTTAGTAACCTTAGTGCAGGAAACTTAAAAATAACGGTAAGACAAGCAAAATTAAAAACACAGGCAGAAGAAGAAGTTATATTGGTAGAAGAATATTTTGAATCTAGAAACAATATTGGAAATTTAAGATATACAGTATCTTTAGATACAAATCGTATTGTAATAGGAATAGAAGACTTAAATGGAAATAAAGATTCTATTCAAAATATAGATAGAGTAGCAGCCTTTCAAGTAATATTAGACTCTGTAGATGGTACAAAACATTATGAATCAGAATTAAAAACATTATCTAATACAAATACCATCAGTGTAAACTTTAATGATATTGGAGAACTAATAGGCAAAGAAACAGAAGTTACCCTAAAAGCTTATTATGATAGTGGACTAGTAGGATATGAAATGGCATCAGACTACATTGTTCTACAAGAAGCCTACCTTCAAGGAGAAGAAAAATACTATTATATTCTAAATAGAGAAGGAGCATTAGTAGAAAACAATAGAACAATAGGCCATATGTATTATAGAGAGCAAGGTAGTAGACCAAATGAGCTTAATATCATAAATGCAGTAGACAGTAGATACCAAAACAATATAACCCTACAATATAGCCCAAGTGGTATGTTATATGAATATGGAGTAGTATTACCTAAAAAAATAGAACAAACAGAAATTACCTGTGTAGGAAATAATGTAATTGCTTTTGACTTAATAATCCCGGGAATCAGTATGTTAGATGAAAATGGAGAAATGGCAATAACATCAGAACTAGATAGAATTACAATGAAACCAAGATTAATCAAAGATGAAAATATAAAAATAAAAGACGATAAAATTTATATAGACATCTATGAAACAGACGAAAATGGAGCAAATACGGTACTAATAAAAACTATAGAAAAACAAACAGAAGATTTTAATGAAGCTATTGTTATAGATGGACTATCTCCAAAGACTTATTATGGAATGAGAATGAGAACAATTTTAGAGGTAACAAATGAAGCAGGACAAACAGAAGAAATAGACCGTTATCTTTATGATGTTGATTATGAAATTTTAGGAAGACTTTATTATTTTTCAACATTAACAGATGTAGGAATTGAAAATATAGAAGTTATCTATCAACCAACCAGTTATCAAAATAAAATATTGAACATCACCTATACAGTTCAAAGAACCATGGGATATGACTCTATACAATATCGCTTGGAAAAATATAATGAAGAAACACAAAACTATGAAGAAATTGGTCTTACAATTGAAGAAGACAGAGTATTTAATAAAAACATGACAAAAAATATACCAATAAATCCTGGAAGCCCTGTAGATTTTGGTGCAAAATACAAATTAACAATCACACCAATTGCGAATATTAAAACAGTAGCAGGAGAAGATGTGACATTAGAATTAGGTGAAAAAGAATATGAATTTAACTTAAGAAGTCTTACTGAACCAACCATTGCAATTAAAGGAAATAGAGTATCCGGAAATGAACAAGACAATGCTGAATGGAGAATTACGGTATATGATACAGATAGAATGATTGTAGGAGACAATTATAAAGTAAGAATACTAGATGAAAAAAGAAACGATATTACACCAGACACTATCAAAAACCAAACTTATCATGTAGATACTATTAATAACAGAATTACAATGGAAAATATCGATATTAAACAAAGATATACATTACAAGTAATAGTAGAACTAGACTATGAAAACAAAAACACAAACATAAAAGAAATGGTAAAAGAATATAGTATACCACCTGTAAACGAATATGGAATTACCATAGGAAATGTTGTAGCATTAACAAACAGCGAAAATGAAGCAAAAATTGATTTGAGGTTTGTAGATAGCTTCAAAATAGAAGAAATTGATTATATTACTTATTCTGTTTATAACACAGAAGGATATTCATCCACAAAAACTGTAGAATTCATACCACAAGTAATTACATCTGGAGAAGAAAGATATTATTTATTCACCTTAGAAGAAGCAATAGCACGAGAAGGAAAATACTATATTGAAATACAATTTTACAAACAAGATGAAAGCGAAGGAGACATTATGATAGATACAACAACTGTAGAATACGTATATTTAAGAGAAAATTAGGAGGAAAATATGAGAAGATTAACGTCAGGCAATAAAAAAGTATTTACAGTATTTACGATCATTATCATAGGAATTATTGTTTTACTCATTTGGTGTTTGAGCTTAATGCTTAAAATGCCCAAAGAGGAGTATTTAATAGAAGGCGATAATTTTCTCTATGACGAAGACTATAATCCTATTGCTTTAGAAGAGGATGGACTTATTCGAAAAAAATGGACAGGAAATTATTATTTAAAAGATAATATTACACGGAGAAGAATACAAATTAGGTACACAAAGTGTTGCTTATCAACCAAGTACAAAAACCATTAATTTATATGGAAACATGTATCGTATTTATATGGATGGAACTGTTTCTAAACTAACGCAAAACAATAGTATATCTAACATTTCCGAAGATCAGTTATACAAACTAGGTGACAGAAAATATATGGTAATAGGAAATACAATTATAAACCAAACGGGAGCCTTAAGTACACAAAGTTATCTACTAATTTTATTAGATAAAGCAGGAAATACCTATTTATTAAACCATGAATTAAATTCAAAAACCATTAATCCTATGCTCATTAGAACACAAACATTTGAATTTGATGTAGCAAACGAAAAACTAATTTATCAAGGAAAAGAAATTGACCTAAAGAAAATTATCGGAAGTACAAATAACTATGTAGAACCAGAAGAGGAAAAAACAGAACAAAATACTGCTCTTGGACAAGGTGGAACAACTATTATACAAAACAATAATAATAATCAAACCAACATCCAAAATAACAATCAGAATAACTATCAAAACAATCAAAATATTAATATATCTAATAGTAATAATAATGGTCAAGAAAAAACAGAACTATCTAGAAGTGTATCTTTAAAAGGTACAAGTGTAGGAGCAAACTATATTGATGTGGAATACCAAATTACAGACCCAGAAAATAAATATCAAACAGTATATTTATTAGTAGATGGAGGAGAAGTATCTAAAAATATTGCACTAGATAAAGATCAAACGAGTTATCGTATTGCAGATTTAGTTCCAAATAGAGAATACAAAATTACTCTAACTGTAAAACAAGTAGATGAAGAAGGACAAGTACAAGAGAGTGTAGAAGATGTAGTAATTGCAAGAACAGTAAAATTAGAATCTAGTATGAGTATAACCAAAATAACAGGAGACACCATATCCTTTCATATGAAAATAGACAGAAATCAAAATATAGATGAAGCAGAACTAGTACTATATTTAGACGGAGAAGAAAAAGAAAGAATGCCTGTAAATATAGAGCAAGCTATGATTAATGACGGATGGTATGGAAGTATGCCATACACATATGGAAGCAATATTTTATTAAAAGTAGAAAATGCAAAATCAAATGGAAACGAGATAACATTTGACTTACAAGCAAAAGCAAAAAATTATTAATCGTGTAAAACGGTAGGGTGATTTTAATCGCCCGCACTTCAAAGAAATTACTAAAAGAGAAGATAGCGTAAAGTAATTTATGAAAAAAATGTAGGGGCGATTTTAATTGCCCGCACTTCAAAGAAATCACCAAAAGAGAAGATAATGTAAAGTAATTTATGAAAAAAATGTAGGGGCGATTTTAATCGCCCGCGCTTCAAAGGAATTACTAAAAGAGAAGATAGCGTAAAGTAATTTATGAAAAAAATGTAGGGGCGATTTTAATCGCCCGCACTTCAAAGAAATTACTTAAAACAGTAAAAATTAAGGAGGAAACAAATATGGAACAAATTTTAGTAGCAACTTTATGGAGCATAGGAATTATGCTAGGACTAACATTTTTAGGACTCGGGATAGGGATTGGAAACATCGGCTCTAAAATTGCAGAATCTGTAGGAAGAAACCCAGAAACTAAAAGTGATGTAGTACACTCTGTAATGGCAATATTAATTGTACTTGCAATCTTTTTACTATTATTATTTGCCTTCATCTTCTTACTATTATTCTATAACCCATTAATTGCTTAAAGAAGAAAGACAAAACCTAAAGGAGAGGAAACAAAGGATGGAAACAATTGTTGCAAACATAATACTGGTAATAATTATGCTGATATTTGCAGTATACATATTTAAAAGTGTAATTAAGAGAATTAATCAAAGTGCAAAAAAATGGTTCTTAGACAAACTACAAGACTACAACTACCTAGTAGAAGAAAAAGAAAAACAATTAGAAGAATTAAGAGAGCAAATTGAAGAAGCCAAAAGAAAACTAAAAGTGGTAAAACAAGTAGAAGAAGAACCAGAAAGTATATTCAGCAAAGAAATAGAAGAAAAACTAGAAAAAATGAAGGCATATAAAAATGCACCATCACAAATACCTATAAGACCAGAAGTGATTTATGATATTCCAACACCACAATATAAAGAAACATCCTTTTTCCGAAACTATAAACAATTAAAGCAGAATTTTGACATTAATCCAGAAGAGACAATAAAAACATTTTTAAAAGAACATAAAGAAGATAAAACGAGAGAAGAATACAACATATTAGAAGAATTTCGTAAAAAATTTACAGATAAAATCCTATATGAATGTTCCACTTTAGAAAAACAAGAACAATATGAACTCGTAGATTCTGTACTAACACCAGAAGAAAGAGGACTTCTAAAATTAAAAGAGAACTATCCAAGAAAAAACGAATTTACAATTCGAAAATTAATCGAACAAGTAGAAGAAAACATGAAACAAATAGACCCTACAATCTATATTTACACTAGCAAGCCAGACGAAAAATACGAATACTTGGATAATAGAATCAAAACAAGAGTATATAAAAACATGTCAGAAGGGGTAATCATCCACTATCAGGGCAAAATGTACGATTATAGCGTATAAGAAAAATACATATATACATAATATAGCAAAAAGGCAAAAATCTGTAGGGGCGATTTTAATCGCCCGAAACTCCAAAGAAACTGCTTATGTTTTAGAAACATCAAAACACATGCACATAAGAAAGGAATGTGAAAAAATTGAATACACATATTGATGAATTAATAAGCAAAAAAATTGAGCAAATCAAAACAAACACAAATGTATTTGAATCAGGGAAAGTCATAAAGGTAAAAGACTATATCCTAGAGGTTTCTGGCTTAGAAAATGTAGCCTTCTTTGAAAAAGTAACCATTTGGGAAAAAGGAATGGGCTATATCAATGAAATTAGAGAAAACACAGTAATAGTTGCTATTGTAAAACAATATGAACCAATCCAAGTAGGAGACATTGTAAATGCAACAGGAGAACCATTTAAAGCCATATTTGCACCAGAATCTGTGGGAAGAATCACAAACCTATTTGGAATAGACCTGTTAACAGGAAACAGCTTTGATAAAACTACATACATTGATATAGAAAATCCAATTGTACCTATTATGGATAGAAGAGAAGTAAATCGACCAATGTTAACGGGAATTGCAGGAATTGACCTAATGTACCCTATTGGAAAAGGGCAAAGACAATTAATTATTGGGGATAAAAAAACTGGGAAAACACAAATTGCTTTGGATACCATTGTTAATCAAGGAATCCAAAGAAGAGACTTTGGAGAAGATACGACATGTATTTATATAGCAGTAGGTAAAACAAAAAAAGAAATTAGAACCATCTATAGTGAGCTATTAAAGCGAAATGCCTTATCATATACCATTATGATTGTTTCAACAAACGAAGATACGCCACCAGTAATTAGTCTAACACCATATGTTGGTTTGGCAATTGCAGAAGAATATATGGCAAAAAAGAAAGATGTATTAGTTGTAATAGATGACTTAAAAGCACATGCAGACAACTATAGAGAAATTAGTTTAACCTCTGGGAAAACACCAGGAAGAGAAGCCTATCCAGCAGATATCTTTTACTTACATGCAAGACTCTTAGAAAAGGGATGCCAACATAAAAATGGGGGATCAATTACCATTTTGCCAATTGTAGAAACAAGGGGAGGAGATATTACAGATTACATCTCTACAAATATTATTTCTATAACAGATGGGCAAATTGTGCTATCAGAAAAAGAATTTAGTAAAGGACAAAAACCAGCAATTAGTTATGGAGTATCTGTATCTAGGCTAGGGGGAGCTGTACAAAATGAGAAAATGAAGGCACTGGGAACTAAAATTAGAAGGAAACTATTAAGCTACTTAGAAACAAAAGAGGTATATGAACTAGCCAATATGGATGAAATGACACCAGAACTAAGAGAAAAAATGAGAGAAGGCAAAAGAATTCAAGAAGAATTAAAACAAATGAAATATTGCCCATTATCAGAAAAAGAAATTATAGATAAATTTAGAGAATTAGGGGAAGAAAACGAATGAGAATAAAAAGTGTTGTAAAAGTAATGAACTTTCATTCTTTATTAAGAGTAGATTCCTCCAGAAAAAAAGCAGAAAAATACTTTGCCTATGAAAAAGAACTAACAGATTTCGTAGACAATATTTTAAATAACAGAAACTTAATTATGGATAAAAAACTCTTAAAACTAAATAAAAATAAAAAACCACTCAATATTTATATTCGGTAATGATTTAGGATTTTGTGGAAACTTTAATACCAATGTAAACAATCAAGCAAAAGAAAAGGGATGTGACAAAATCATTATTGGTAAAAAAATAAGCAGTGGAAAAGAAGATGTCCTATTAAGCTTAACAAAAGAAGAATATATGGAAAAAAACAAAGAAATAGAAGACTTATTATATGATGTCATAAAAAATGCAAAAAACAGTGCAATCAATATCATCTATAATCATTATTACAATATTAGTAATATTCAACTAGTACGAAAAACCTTATTACCACTAGAAGAAAACAAAAAAAAGGGCACCTACTTAGAAGACTACACCATAGAAGGAGATATCAATCAAATTCTACTCAATATTGTTGTTTTGTACTTGGCATATGAAATAAGAGTGGCAGTGGAAAATAGTTATGCATCAGAAAATGTAATGAGACAATCCATAACCAGTGAATCTCTTAAAAAAATTGAAGAAATAGAAGAAGAAAACATAAGAAAAGAAAGAAAAGAGAAAAACAAAAAAAGCTTTAAAAAAGTTATAGAGAACTATATAAAGCTAAAAGAATAACGTAAAACAATCGAAAAAAGGGATTATGCTACATTAAGATGTAAGAGAATTGCCTATTCTTCGAAAAATTACGAAAAAAACATATAAGGAGAAATTAAAATGGAGACTGTTGGAAGAATTTTAGAAATTTCAGAATTAAATGTAAAGGTTTTGCTCTATCAAAATAATCTTCATATAAAAGATGTAATAACCTGTACCATGAATGAAAAAGATTATGAATTTGAAATTGTGGAAATAGAGCAAAATATTGCCTACGCCATTCCATTTGAAAGAGTAACAGGACTAAAAAAAGGTTTAGAAGTTAGTAAAAAAGAAAAAGGTTTATCTGTAGAATATTCTGACCAAATATTAGGAAGAATTTTTAATTCTTATGGACAGCCAATCGATAATGAAAAAATTATAGAGTCTACAAGAACAAGAAATGTATATGACAGAAACATAAATATGAAAGAAATTAGTATGAACAATGAACCACTTTGGACAGGAATAAAAGCATTAGACTTTTTTGCACCTCTACAAAAAGGATTTAAAATGGGATTGCTTGGTGGAGCTGGAGTTGGAAAAACAGTATTAATTAAAGAAATTATTAATAATGTATATAAAAAATTCCGTTCCAATACTGTATTTGTAGGAGTTGGAGAACGTTCCAGAGAGGGAAAAGAACTATATGACGAAATGGAAAAAGATAACTTGCTAGATAAAATGTCTATGGTATTTGGACAAATGGGAGAAAATCCATGTTCTAGGTCAAAGGCTGTATATTCAGGATTAACACTTGCAGAATACTTAAGAGATGAAAAAAAGCAAGATGTTTTAATTTTTATAGATAACATTTATCGTTTTGTGCAAGCAAAATCCGAGATTGCTACAGAATTAAAAAGAATTCCAGTTGAAAATGGATATCCTGCTACCATGGCATCAGATATTAGTGAAGTAGAGGAAAGAATAAATTCTACACAAGACGGATCAATTACTTCATTCCAAGCAATTTATATTCCAGCAGACGATATTACAGACGAAGCGGTACAAGCTATTACAACACACCTAGATGGACAAGTTGTTCTAGACCGTAAAGTGGCAGAAAAAGGAATTTACCCTGCTATTAATGTATTTAAAACAAATAGTAAAACCATAGACCCAGAAAAAATAGGAAATAAACATTATGACTTAGTACAAGAAACCTTAAGATACCTAAGCCGTTATGAAGAACTAGAAGAAATTATTGCAGTATTAGGAATCGATGAACTCTCAGAAGAAGATAGACGTATTTTTTATCGATCAAGAAAATTAAGAAACTACTTTACACAGCCATTATTTGTTTCCGAAAATTATACAGGTATCAAGGGGCAAATGGTAGACATTAAAGATGTATTAATTGATGTAGAAGACATTCTAACAGGAAAATATGATGAAATTGATGAAAGCAAATTCTTATACAGAGGTACTATCCATGAATAAAAAAGAAAAAAAGTTATTATTAACAGATGCCAAAGCAGATATTGTGGTAAAAATCTTAAGCATGAAAAAAGGACTAATTGAATATCATGATGTACAGTTCATAAGGATTACAAGTAAAAACAATCATTTAATCATTATGAAAGATTATTTGCCAATCATTGGAGAAGTAATTGGTAATGTTGAAATAGAAAGAGAAAACTCAGTAGAAAAGCTAGAAAATATTGTAGGTTATTATATACATAAACATAATGAATTCAAATTATTTATAAAAGAGGAAGAAAATGATTAATGTAATACTATATACACTTTCCCACTATGTAAAGCCGTTTCTTGTAGTAACAGGAGTTATACTAGTTGTGGGATTAATCCTATTTTGGATTAACAAAAGATTTAATATTCATAAAAAAAGCACGCGTTATTTAGGGCTACTAACGCGGACTAAAGCAAAAACAAATTATTGAACTATCAGCAGTCATCATCAAAACCATTTTAATCATCTATACTATTTTTGACACAAAACAAGACATTTTCTCCATGATAGTTATGATTGCAACAGCAGGTATCATATATATACTGCTTATGCCAAAAAAAATAATATTTGAAACCATTAATATTTTAGCACAAAGTACCATTTTGTATTTTATTCGTATTATTCATCAATATCGTATCGAAATTAGCAACGAAAACTATGTATTGCAGGTAGAAATTGCATTAATCATTTTCCTAATCATTTATGCAGGATATTTTTTATTAAAAAGTATAGAAGATATTGTAACACAAACTAAAACAAAAAAGAGTAAAAGCAAGAAATTGAAAAATACAAAAAAACAAGATAATGAAGATACATACTTAGAAAAAAATGAACCAAAGAAAGAGAAAAAATCGGTAAAAAAAGAAATAGCAAGAATAAATAATCCTAAAAAGAAAGGAAAGCACATGAAAGATGAAAAAAGATAATATTGTAAAAATTTTATTTGTCTTAGTGGGAATTGCTGTTATTGTTGCAGTATCTATATATATTGGTTCATTGAATACCACAAAATTAGAAGAAGAACAATTTTACCAATACTTTGGTGGGAGAAAAGTAGAATATACAGGAACACTAGAAATAAGTAGAAAAACAAATGGAATAACAAGCTTAAAAACAAATGATATTTATATAGACTTAGATAGTACGCCTATTTATTACAAAACAGAGGAGAATAAACTATTATTCCCTCAAGATATGGCAATTGTATATCCAGAAAATCAAGGACAAATGCAAAAAATCACTCACTTTTCAACTATACAACTAGAAGAAGAGATACCATATTTGCAATATGAAAATAATAAACAATCTATTGAAAACAGTTTTCTATTTGACGGAAATGATTTATATATTTTTTTAGAACCAACTACTATTGTAGTTGGTGAAAACAGCTACGAACTATCTCCTTTATCCTATGCATATGTAAGCTATCGCCAAATAGTAGAAATCTATGAAAAAGCAAGCGATACATATGAAATAATAGAATACACATCACGGGAATGTAATTGCTAAAACAGAAGAATATGAAATCAATTTAAGCACAGATGCTTTAAACTACCAAGGAAGAGAACAGCTCTTGATAAAAAAAATAGATGCCTTACCAAACTTCACATGGAGTAAATAGAAGCAATACCGGCCTAAAAACTATTCATCATTCATTATTAATCATTCACTATTCATTAAAAAAAATCAGTAATGTTGTGAATAAAATTAATGAATAATGAAGAATGAATAGTGAATAATGAATAATTAACATGTAGGGGCGATTTTAATCGCCCGCACTTCGAAGAAATTACCCGAAGAAATTATTAATTATTCACTATTAACTATTCACTATTCATTAAAAAATATATGTAGGGTGTCGCCGCCCACGGCGACCCGTGCTACGGAGAAATCACCCTAAAAAATTATTAATTATTCATCATTAATTATTCACTATTCATTAAA
>CALXRW010000032.1 GCA_944390965.1 uncultured Clostridia bacterium | reverse complement strand
AGTGATATATATTAAATTAATTAATAATGAAAAATGAATAGTGAATAATGAATAATTGGTGTGTAGGGTGTCGGCGCCCACGCCGACCCATTCTACGAAGAAATCAGCCGAAAGAATTATTAATTATTCATTATTAATTATTCACTATTCATTAAAGAAAACAGGTAGTGATATATATTAAATTAATTAATAATGAAAAATGAATAGTGAATAATGAATAATTGGTGTGTAGGGTGTCGGCGCTCACGCCGACCCATTCTACGAAGAAATCACCCGAAAGAATTATTAATTATTCATTATTAATTATTCACCATTCATTAAATGTATGTGAAAGAGGCATCCCCAACGGAACATATGCATAGCTATGTTAGCAATAACATAATTAAAGAGATGAACAACCATTCATCCTGTACACCCTCTGAGTACAAAAAGAAAAGCAAACAGATGAGCAAAATATCATCAAAATGTAGTGTAATACCAAATAATTCGAAAATTTCGGGAGAACCAGAATCTCTTTTTTCCTCTGGTTCTTTTTTAGTATTTGAATGTTCTATTACAATGGGAGATGTTTCTTCTTGAATAATAGGGGTAGAGGAAACAGGAGTAGTTTTCCTTGTATAGTAAGGTCTTCTAAAAGGTTCAAAAGGTGGTCTAAAAAATGGATAAGAAAACATCATTTTTTCTTATCACCACCATTTGATTGAAAAATGTCCATAATTTTACTCATATTAAATAATTGAATATATTGCTCCACTTTTCCTTTTCGATTTTCATTTAAATATGGTTTTAAAGAGAGCAATAAATTGGCTCTAGGATCATCTTTACTATTTATTTTATCCATAATGGCTTTCATTTTTAAAATAGTTCCCATATCTATGTTAGAAGAACTAGAAGTGTTTTCCTTAGTACTACTGTTCTTTAACATATTCATCATATTAGCAATCGTTTCTTCTGAAATGTTATTTGTTTGAGCATTTTCTTTAGAAGAATGAGAGGTAGCATTATCATTATTTGTATTGGTGTTCAAATTTTCAAGCATTTCTTTTATATTTTCTGGGAGACTATCACTATTTAATAAAGACTGAATCTTATTCATAAAATCAGAGTTTTCTTCTGCCATATACTACCTCCTCTTATTTATAATGAAGTGATTTTATTGTTTGTCTTTTGATTTTAAAATTTGTTGTGCTAGTGCAATACCAGATTCTAAATCTTTTTTATCCATTTTAGATAACATTGCCATGATTTGCGCCATATCCATTTGATTCAAAAAAATCCCTCCCTAAAAATTAGCATGAAAAATAGAATGCTAATCTGTATGATATTTATATTTTATGCATGGAAAATAAAAATGTGATAATAAAAAAATATGAAAAAAAATTAAAAATAGTAATATTTTTACAATTTTTACGTATTTACTTGAAAAAGTTTACATAAGCGTGTATAATAGAGATATAGAGTAGATTTTAAAAGAAAAAAGGTATCCCCAAAAACACAAATAAATAAAGATACCTTGTTTTGACTGTAATATAAAACAGAAGTAAAAATCTTAAGAGAAAGGAAGAAAATAAATGAAGCAAAAAACCAAAAAAACAATAAGTTCTTTATTCATTTTTATTTTCGCATTAACTAGTATTTTATGGAGCACTCCAACTCTAGCAGTAGAAGGACAAAACTTAGAAATTCGATTGGAAATCTTAGGTAATAATGAAAAGATAACAGAAGGACAAATTATTACTTATTGTGGCTATGTAAAAAACACAGGAACAGAAAATATAGAGAGTGTTGATGTAGTAGCACCTATTCCAGCAGGAACAGAATATGTAGTATATAATATGGAATCAGATGGCTTAGGCGATGAAACAGAGGCACCACAAACAGAAGATGGAGTAAATGCAAATTTTAGAGTACAAGCAGAATCTGGGGAATTGATAGTAACATTAACAGATATTGCACCACAAGAAGAAATGAATTTCATATATACGGTTAGAGTAAAAGAAATAGAAGGAACAGAAGCTTTAATTTCTAATACTTTACGAGCTACTTTAGGGGAAAGTACTTATACATCAAATGAAGTTAGTAATACCATATCAGAAGCACAATTTTCTATTCAAATTTTAGAAAATAGTGAGATTACAGTAAATAGAAATGATGACTTAAATTTAAACTTAGATATTTACAATCTTACAGAAAACAGCATAGAAAATATTATTTTACAATATCCGGTTTCTAATAATATAAAAATAAAGGAAATGTATATTAGCCGATATAACCAAGAAACAGGGGAAACAGACATTCAAGATCAAAATTATACGGTAGAAAATAATATAGCGAATATAGATATAGGAACAATGGAAGCTAATGGAAATGTATATTTAAATATGGTAGTACAAACAACAGGAACAGAAATGAATCCAATATTACATCAATTTTCTATTCAAGGAAATAATGTTCCAGTACACTATTCCAATGTAATCAGAGAAGAGATTAAAGACTTTAATTTAGAGATTACACAATCAAGTGATAGCAAAGATCAAATAAAACAGCCAGGTGATTACATTAACTATGAAATCATCATTAAAAATGATGGAGATGCAGATGCAGAAAATGTTGTGATTGAAGATGTTATTCCAGGACATCTAGAATTAGTTGAAGCAAGTTATGTTAGCTCTTTAGGAAATACTATATATCCATCACAAACAGAAGATGGAAAACTAATGATAGAAGAAGATATTAAAAGTGGTACAGAGGTAAAAATTAATTTAGTAACAAAAGTAAAAGAAGACATTCCAGCAGAAGCATATATATCTAACATGGTAAAACTTAGCTTAGAAAATGCAGAAGACTTGTATAGTAATGAAATTGCAAACACCTTAAACAATAATCAGGCAAAACAAAGAAATATGATTATACTAGGTGTAGTTTTAGGAGTTATTCTTTTAGCTGGAATAGGAGTGGGAATATTTTTCTTAAATAAACATTTAAAAAATAAGAAAGCAGGTGTATAAAATGTTGAAAAAAATGGCGTTATCTTTGCTAGGAATTGCCATACTTATTTTAACAATGATGTGTATTCCAAGTAAAGCAGCAGATGGACTAGAAGTAGAAGAAATGATAGGAACGAATTTAATACAACAAAAATTAGGTGCCAATTATACAGAAGTAAGAACCTATAGAACAGGTAGTATTCCTAATTATGCCTATTGTGCATCAAAAGGTGGAACCTTACATGCTAATTCTAATCCAAAGACAACAATTAGTTATATAGACATTTCAGGAACATACAAAAAATACATAAGAGGAACTTATCCAAATGGATATTATACTAACTTATATGCAGAAAATTCAAAAAGATTGGTTGCATCTAATACAGAAACAGCAATTGATAAAGTAAATGAAATTTTATCTGATTCAACTTTAAAGGATGCTGTAACTTATTTATTTGCTATTCCAAAAAGTAATGTTACACAAAATTATGTATGGACAAAAATTGTAAATTTTGGAAATAATGTATCAGAAGATAATGGAGCAGAGGCAACAAGATTAGAAAAAGAAATTGAAGAATATCATAAAATTTATATGGCAACAAGTGATTCACAAAAAGCAACACTAAGTGCCAATACTTCAAACCAACAAGCAGTACAGGAAGGACAAACCACTACTATTGGACCATTATCTATTAACTATTATCGTTACAACTTGAATGCAGATGATCAAAACTTAACAGTTCCTTTAGCAGGAATTGGAACAGTAAGAGATAATAGTAATGGCTATAGATATCCACAAGGAGATAGCATTACAGGTTCACAAGCATCAGGAAGTATAATTAAAGATAGATATGAATTTAATGCAAATTCTTATGATGCTATCCAATTATATGATGTAAATGGAAATTTAATTGATAAATCAAATTGGAATATAAGGTTTGTAGATGAAGCTGCACATGATCGTTACCAAGCACAATATGGTGATACAGATGCTAAATATGCTGCACCATATCCAAATGAAGAATTTTATATTGAAGTAAATAATGGAATTATTGCATCTAAAATGGTAGTAACATCATATTATACAAAAATGGATTTAGTATATTTAACTATATATAAACCAAGTGGAACTCCAAGAGCACAAGAGTTATTATATGCTGAAGTAGAAATTAATTACCCAACGAATACGATAGAAATACCTCTAGAAGAACCTAAACAATATGAAGGGGAAATCTCAGGTACAGTATGGTTAGATGCAGAAACAGGTAAAGCATTAGAGGCAAATGGATTAATGGAAATACAACCAGGAGGAGACAGTGCACTTGCAGGTGTAAATGTATATTTATATAAAGTAGGAGAAACTGCTCCTGTAAAAGGACCAGTTAAATCAGATGCTAATGGTCAATATAGATTTACAAACTTGCCAGAAGGAGAATATTATGTAGTATTTGAATATGACGGAATGACATTATCTTCTACAAAGATAGTTGATGCAATAAATGGTTCAAAAGCAGAAGAAAATATAAATGATAGAATTGCTTTTAATAATAAGTTTAATGAAATAAGAAAAGATGTAGCAATAGGAACTGGAGGAGAAAATACTGCATTAGCTTATGAATTTACAATGGGTAGTGAAAATACACTTGCTGAATCTAGCTTAATTACAAAATTAAATGGTGAGGATGTATATAAAATAACTGCAAAAACCATGAATAATATCACACTTTCAGAGTCAGGTGGTATGAAAGTAGAAAATATAAATTTAGGACTTGCAGAGAGATTTGAGTCAGATTTTGCAATTATGCAAGATATTACGAAATCAGAAGTATATTATCAAGGAAACTTAATTAAAGAAGAAACATATAATAAGAGAAATCAAAATAGTTTAACTAATATCGAATTAACAGCAGAAGAACTATTAAGCTTTAGTAAAGAACTATCTGTTTCTGCTAACACCTTATCAGCTTACAGAGCAATGTCTTATTCTTTAGGATTAAGTGAAATATTTGATGAGGGAGCCAAAACAAATGCTAACTTAAGTCAACAAGAAATGTTAGCAAATGCAGAACTATACTTGTCATATAAAATTGTAGTATTAAACCAATCTGAACAAGCAACAGGTAGAGTAAATGAAATTTTAGAGCATATGGATTCAGGATATTCACTTGTAGAAATAACAGATGGAGATGGAAATGCTATTACAAACTATACAATCGATGGTAATACTATTAGAATCTCTGGACTTGGAGATAAAGAATTAGCACCAAACAGAATTATGGAACTTCATTTAAAATTTAAAGTAGATTTATCAAATATATTTGCTAATACACAAACAGTAAGTAAAGTATGTACAGCAGAAATCAGTTCTTACTCATTTAATACAAACTCTCAAGACAGTAATTATATTAAATTTGTAAATGCTAGAATTGATAGAGATTCTCAACCAGAAAATGTAGACTTAAATAATATTTACTCTTACGAAGACGATACAGATAGTGCACCAAGAATTGGGTTGTCTATTGTAGAAGGTAGAAAAGTTAGTGGTTATGTTTGGGAAGATGTAAATAAAGATGGAATAAAAGACGACTCAGAACCTGTAATTCCAGATGTAACAGTACAACTAAAAAACGGAGATACAGTAGTTGCTTCAACGACTACAGAAGAAGACGGAAGCTATCTATTTAAAGATTTAGCATCAGGAAATTATCAAGTAGAGTTTAGATACGGAGACACTGTAGAAGGGGTAAAATTAAAAAACGGCAAGTCATATAATGGTCAAGCATTTGAAAGTACAACAAAAGGAATTGATTCTCATGCAGTAGATAATGCTGCAAGGAGAGCTGAAGTGATAAATAATTGTAAAACAATTAATAAAGAAATCGCTACAATTTTAACATCACCATATGCAAATCCTTTAGTAGAGGCAGATTTACAAAGATTAGTAGAAATAGCGTACATGACAGCACAAACAGACCAAATTAGTGTTTTGGAAATTCATGATAATGCAACAACAAGAGGTATTAATTTAGGACTTAAAGAAAGACCAGCAACTAAAATAACAGTAGATAAAAGAGTAAAAGAAATTAAGGTAACATTAACAACAGGAGAAGTTTTTGCACATGTTACAATAGATGAAAATGGAAATAAAACATCTCTAGAAGGATATGATGTTATCAAACAAGTACCAGCAAGTAATTTAAATGAAGGTTCATATGAAATTGAATTAGCAGAAGAATTAACTAATGGTGCTAATGTAGAAATTAAATATGATATTATTGTAAAAAATGAAAGTGAACAAGGAAGTGTAAGAGTTACAAAATTATTTGACTATGTTAGTGATGGAGCTAGAT
Organism: uncultured Clostridia bacterium; assembly: GCA_944390965.1. GTDB lineage: Bacteria > Bacillota > Clostridia > TANB77 > CAG-508 > CALXRW01. The sequence goes on along the minus strand of CALXRW010000032.1, from coordinate 9,945 downwards.
TCGAAAGCGAAGGAAGTTCAATTAATTGGGTAATCCTTACAGAGGATGAAAGAAAAGCAAGTGTATATGATAGTGTAGACAACAATGTAATTGTATCAACAGATGCACTAAAAGATACTGTACTTGAAGTAGGACAAACAGCAACAGCAGAAATAACAGTTAAAGCAGAACTATCATCTGCAATTAGAGCATTAAACTACGTAAATGTTTCAGAAGTGGGAGAATATGAAACAGAAACCGGAACAAAAGACCCAGAAACTGATCCTGGTGATAAAGAAGGACATGATACAGGAACATCAGAAGAAATCGTTGTTCACCCTCCTACAGGAACAACACCAACTTACTACTTACTAGCACTTGTAATCTTATTAATCTTTATCAATGGAATTATACTTATTCAGAAAAAAGCAATGAGCAAATAGAAATAGCTAAAAAAGAAATGGCTTAAAAAAAAAAGCCATTTCTTTTTTTACCCCTAAAAAGTTCTTAAAGAAATATTAAGAGAAAAATAGAGTAAACACCAAAAACGCTTATCCCTAAGAAAACATGTTTTTCTATTACGAATATGTAACAGAATTGTTATAGAAATTTAATTTAGAATAACAAATAAGTGATTAAAAGTTATTTCCGTAAAAGGAAGTAGAAATATATCCTATTTTGACGAATAAAGTGAGATTGACGGAAGAACAAAAAGGTGTCAAAATATAGATAGGAGAATGATTGTGAGGGATTATTATGCGAAAACTTACTTTTAAAATTTTAAGTGTATTATTAATTCTATTACTAACACTTACTAACATGGTGTTCATAGTTTCATACATGCTTGGAAGTGTTAAAACTTATGCTGCTATGGAAAATTTAGAAATGCAGACCGATGGAACTAACAATAAAAATGTATCGTTTAAGGCATATTTCTTAGAAGAACCTAATAAAGAAGTGCATAGTGGAGAATTAGATATCAATTCTGCAAAAGATTTGTATTTCCAGATTGAAGTAAAAGAAAAAGGATATTTAAAAAATGCACAGGTACAATTAGAAAGTATAAAAGGGGAAACAAATTTTATCTTTTCAGATTCTGAAAGTAATATGATACAAGAACTAACAGATAAAAATATAAAATTTAAACAAATAAACCAAGGAAATATACAAACCATTCAAACAAGTATAAAATCTGATATAACAGAAACAATGGATATCAGTCAATTAGATCAGATGAATAAACTTGTTTTTAGTGGTGTTTATATAGATGCAGAAGGAAATGAAAACACTATACACAAAGAGATATTTCTAAGGGTAACATATGTACAAAATACAGAAGTAGAGATAAAAGAAGAAATCGTAAAATATGTCCCATATGAAATAGGAGAAAAGAAAGGAACCATTATTCAAACATTAGTATCTTCTAATATAAAAGGAGACAAAAATTTACCAGTATCAGAAACAAAATTAGAAATAAAAGTACCAAACATAAATGAATTAGCACCAGAAAAAATAACAGTAGTTCCAAATCAACTAAACTTAACAAATGAGAATGTAGAAAAAATAGAATATACAATTGAAAATAATAAAATAATGATTCAAGGAGAAAACAAGGAAGAAAACGGAAAAATAAAATTAAGCAATGGGGAAAATCAATATTATATAACATACTTTTACCCAGAAAAATTAGAAAACATAGAATTTTCAACAGAGCAACACATGGAAATGAAAATGTACCACATGGCAGAAACAATAAATAAAGACTTTACAGGAAAGTATGAATTAAAAGAAAAAATAGGAGACATTATCAGTAGCAACATTGAAGCAACCAATATCATAAACAAAGGAAAAATGTATGCCAATATCATAAATGGAAATCAATATGAAACACAATATGAAGTAAAATGGGAAACTAATATCATAAGTCCAGAAATGGCAAATCAAATAATACTAGAAGGAACAGAAGGACAATTTGTAAAAGGAAATGAAGAAATAGCAACAAATAGTTATTTTATAGAGACCATAATAGATGCAGAAAATGCAAAAAGCATTTTAGGAAAAACAGGTAGAATTGAAATTTTAAATGGAGATAACATAGTAGAAACAATATTATTAGAAAATAGTACAGAAGAAGAAATAAAAATTACCTATACAGAAAAATATGAAACACTAACATTTAGAACAAGCGAAATTATAAAAGAAGGAAACTTAAAAATAGCACATAAAAAGGGAATACAAGAAATTACACAAACGAAAGAAAGCTTAAAAGAAATAAAAGAAATGGCAACAGAAGTAAAAACAAGAATGAAAGTAACAGGAAGCGAAGTAGTTTTAGAAACTCTATCTGAAAAAAGAATTGGATTGGAAGAAACAGTAACAAAAGCAGAAATCACGATGGATAAAAACAATCTATCTACTTTAATAAAAAATGAAGATGTAAAAATAAATGTAAAATTGAATAATGATGTAGAAACCTCAGACTTATATAAAAATCCGGTATTTGAAATAGAAATGCCAGAATGGATAGAAGATTTAACAATAAAATCTGCTAATATCCTATTTGGAGAAGAAATCAAAAATGGAAATGTAGACAAAATTGTAAGAGAAGATGGAAGAATTGTATTAAGAGTAGAATTATATGGAGAACAACAAAAATTCAATTCATCTCAAATAACAGGTGGAACTAATATTTTATTAAACACAGATATTACAGTACAAAAAGGAATTCCAAGCAAACAAACAGAAGTTGTACTAAAATACTATAATGAAAATGTGGTAGGTTATGCAAGTGGAGAAGAAGGAATGGCAACTTATGCAATTAAACTATCATCACCACAAACATTCCAAAATATAGCTACGATAAAAGACTTTAACCAAACGGGAGACAGTATTAATTCACTAGAAGATGAAATAGGAAAACTACAAGTGTATAGAGAACAAAAAATAGCTACAATGGAAATGACCATATTAAACAACTTACCAGATACTTGTAGTGAAGTAGTGGTACTAGGAAGAATTCCATTAGCAGGAAATACTTCTATATTAACAGGAGAAGAATTGGGAAGCAATCTTGATACAATATTAGCAAGTGGAATTACTATAAGTGGAGGAGAAGCCACTGTATATTATTCAGAAAATCAAAACGCGACTAAAGATTTAAATAATGTAGAAAATGGTTGGAAACAGGATTTAGAATTAAGTAAAGTAAAATCATATATGTTAGTGATAACAAATCCAATGGAATCAGCAACAGCTATAACAGCAAGCTATACCTTCCAAATTCCAGAGAACTTAGACTATGAACAAACAACTTATGGAACATTTGCAACATATTATAAACAAGAAGGAATAGAAGAAGAACAAATAATAGAAACGAAAAAAATGGGACTATCTACACAGGAAAGTCCAACAGTAGAAGTAACACTATCTTCATCAGTAGGAGAAAATACAACGGTAAAAGAAAGACAAGTTATTACATATTATGTAGAAGTAAAAAATATAAGCACAGATGAAGCAATATCTAATTTAGACCTTACACTACCAATTCCAGAAGGAAGTTCATACTTGGTGTATAATGCAGACGAAGGAGAAGAAGTAGGAGAAGTAGGATATGAAGAAAATGATTTGATTTCGGAAATTACTAGTCATATAGATAAATTGGAGCCAGAGGAAGTAAGAAAACTTTCTTATCAAGTAGTGGTACAAAAAGTAAAAGGACAAGAAATCGAAAACAGAATTAAAGTTGAACTAAAAGATACAGGAGATATAAAATATTCTAATATTTTGACTTATTCTGTAGAGGAAGCTAAGTTAGAACTTAGGATGCTAGATAATAATAAATTTGAAACAATAGTTGGTAAGATGAATATATTAACAACTAATATCATAAATATTTCAAATGATTCCTTAGCAAAAGTTGAATTAAGATATCAAATTCCTGAAGGAATTACTTTAGAAAGTGGAATTTTATATATAGAAGAAGGAGAAAACGAAAGAACTGAAATAAAAGCAACTATAGATGAACAAACTAGAACTGCTATATGGAACATAGAAAACTTTAATACAACACAAGTTGCTTATATAAGACTTAACATTGTTGCTAATACAGAATGTGAAAAGTCTGAGATAGAAAATAGAATAACAGCAATAGTAGGTGGAACAGAAGAATATATTTCAAATGAAGTAGAGTTGTTAATTAGTAAACCAGATATTACCATTTCAAAAGAAAGTCCAACAGCAAATCAAACAATAAAACCTGGAGACATGGTAGAATACACAATTCATATAGAAAATAATGGAGAAGCAACATCTTATTGGATGGAAATGGAAGACAGATTACCAGATGAGCTGGAATTTATAAAAGCAGAATATACTTCTCCTTTAGGAAATCATTTTGAATTTGACAGAATTGAAAATAATACTTTAAAAGTGGATATTGAATTAGAAGAAAGCCAGAAAGTAGATATTCATGTTCAAGCAAAAGTAAAAGTACCAATCATGCAAAATACGCTTATTGAAAATGAGGCTGTTCTTACAGGAACTGTAATTGGAGAAATCAAGAGTAATAAAGTAATTCATGCAATAGAAAAATCAGAAAGTGAAGATAGTATTTATAGTATTAATGGAATTGCATGGCTAGATGAAAATAAAAATGGTCAAAGAGAAGAAACAGAGCAAAGATTAAAAGATATAAAAGTACATCTATTAGAAATAGGAACAGGTACTGTTTTACAAACTGTTGTAACAAATGAAAACGGAGAATATGAATTTAATGCATTATCTCCAAAACAATATCAAATTCTATTTGAGTATGATAGTAAAACATATGGAGTCACAGAATATAGGCAAGATGGAGTAAGTGAATTATTAAATTCAGACGTAGTTGAAATTGATTATACAGAGAATGGAGTACAAAAAATAGGAGCAGCGACAGAAGTATTAACGATTTCAGATGAGAGTCTACTTTATATGGATGTAGGACTAATTATTAGAGACACTATGGATTTAAAATTAGAAAAAACCATAAGCAAAGTAACAGTACAAATGAGTGCGGGAACTAATATTTATCATTTCAATAACGAAAAAATGGCGAAAGTAGAAATTCCAACAAAATATTTAGAAGGGGCAAATGTACTAGTAGAATATAAAATAAGAGTAGAAAATGAAGGAGATATTCCAGCATATGTAACAAATATTGTAGATTATTTACCAGAAGGAATGACCTTCCCAGAAGAATTAAACCCAGACTGGTACCAAGGACAAGATGGAAACTTGTACATAGAAGCATTACAAGATGAAATGATAAGGGCAGGAGAAAGCAAAGAGATTACATTAACATTAAGCAAAATAATGACAGAGGAGAATACAGGTAATGTTAATAACACAGCAGAAATAGCAGAAACTTATAATGATTATGGGTTAACAGATATTGATAGTACAGAAGGAAACCAAGCACAAGGCGAAGACGACATGAGTTCAGCAGATTGTGTGATTACACCAGCAACAGGAAGAACAATTTGGTATATTGCATTTACAGTTCTTATGGTAGGTATCTTTGTAACAGGAGTATACTTAATAAAAGTAAAAGTTTATGATAAAGGAGGGAAAAGAGTATGAATAAAAAAATAAGATTAATTGTATTTAGTATAATAATAACATGTTTACTTCTTTTCTTTCCTAATATTGTACAAGCAAGAGAAAGAAGTACAGAAATAAAAATAGAGGTAAATCCTATTTTTACAATACCTTATGAGAAAGCATTAGGTGCATCAAATGTATATATATCTGCTGCAACTAATGCACGAGATGATGCAAATAAAATTATAATGAATCATCATGTAAATATCTATTGTATTCACAAAGGTGGAAATTTAGATAGAGATGAAAGTAAAGTAAGTGCCAGTGTTATTAACAGAAGTACTAAAATGATTGATAATAATACAACAAGACCAGTGAAATGGAAACTTGAGGGAACTACAAGTGTAAGTATGGATAGTGCTACAGAAACGTCTCTAGCCTATATTGGGGTTACATATAGAACAACAGGAACTTGGGGAACATATCCATCTTCACAACAAAAGTTAGTTTGGAAAATGCCGTTTGCATCTGGAAACACTAGTTTAGATGATAAAGCGAAAAAAATTAAAAGGGAGATAGAGGATTATAAACAATATGAAAATAATATAAATAAAACCTATTTTGATTATGATACTAGTAAAATGACTGTTGAGGAAGATGATAGTTATTATACAGTAGGTCCGATTACTTTAGATTACTTTAAATATACTCGTTATACAGGAAATGATAATAATCGTCTATTATATGCGGGTATTGGAACATCTAAAATAACAGATATACAATATCCAGACCCTGGAGGATATATTTACTTTAAATATGATTATAGCAAAACAAATGAAACGAATACTAGTGATGAATCATTTATTGTATATGATGGAGATGGAAATGAAATTCCACAAGATGCATGGGAATTTTATTACCCAAATACAAGAAATTTTACAAAAGGTGATGACGAAACAAATCATCCAGCACCACTTCCAGGAGAAGAATTCTATATTAGAATTTTAAAATCAAGCGGAATAGAAGAAATAAGCAAAATAAAAGTAACAACATTTTATACAGAAATTTCTCTTTTATATGCAAATAAAGCAACACCATGGGGAGTTAGTGGTCCACAAGAAGTTATGGATTTAATAAGTATTATAGAGTATCCAACACAAGAACATGAAATTTCATTAGAAGTAAAAGACCCAGAACCAGACCCAATCATAGAAAACAAAACAGAATATGGTACTATTAGTGGATATGTATGGCAAGACGCTAGAACAGGTAAAACATATAGCTTTGATGGGGAAATGAACATAGCACCAAAAGGAGACATAATATTATCAGGAATTCAAGTATCACTATATAATTCTTCAGGTAAGTTACTAGAAAGTACGACAACAAATGGAGAAGGATATTATGAATTTGATGATATTGATGAAGGAAATTACTATGTAGAATTTGCTTATGATGGATTATCTTATGCACCAACAATCAAAAATAATTCTGGCACAAATACATCAAAAGCAGATGAGACATCACAAGGAAGAAAAACATTTAATCAACAATTTGCGACAATTAGTGAAGGATTTGGACAATATAAATTTACTCCAGGATCAGAAGGAACGATGGCAAAATCTGAACTAATAAAAGGTGTAACAAATTATAGAATGACAGCCCGAACAGATGAAATTCGAATAGGTTCACATACAACTACTACAACAACAGAAATACCATATCTAGACGAAAATGGAGAAGAGGTAATAGGAAAAGATGGAAATAAGATCATGCAGATTATTATAACAAATACCAAATATGTAGATTCAAAAGAAAACCAAAACTTAGGATTAGTAGAAAGATTTGAATCAGACTTTATGGTATCACAAGATGTATACCAAGCTGAGGTATACCATAACGAAAAAGCGGTAGGAGGTACACCTATTACCTATAATAGAAGAGATCAAAATGATATAAAGGATATAGAAGTAAATTCAAGCGAATTAATTGCTTATCGAAATCAAAACTACACATTAGACTTAGGAGAAATCATATCTAATTTAGAACCAGAAGTAGATGCAGAAGGAAATATAGTAGAAAAAACAGAAGAAGAATTATTAGCAGAACTGGAATTCTATATAACATATAAAATAGTAGTAACAAATAATTCAGACCAAGCAATAGGAAAAATACAAGAAATATTAGAAATCAAAGAAAGTGACTTTACATTAGAAAATAGCTGGGCAAGTAGAGGAACACCAAGAACAACTGTACAAGGAAATAATGTAATCATAACAGGTTTAGAGGGAGAAAACCTAGCAACAGGGGAAGGAATAGAAATCTTTTTAAGATTTAGAGTAGATTTAACAAATAGACTTGAAGGAACAAAAGAAATGTCCAAAATGTGTACAGCAGAAATAACAAAATATTCTTTCTATCAAAGTGGAAAAGATGAACAATATGAAAAATATGTAAATGGAACAGTAGATAAAGACTCACAACCAGGAAATAGTGTAAGAGGAGACTATAAAACTTACGAAGATGATACAGATAATGCTCCAAGTATGACAATTAAATTAATTATGAATCGAAAGATAGAAGGAACAGTATGGTATGACAGTAATGGAAATGGAATAAGAGAAGAAGGAGAACCACCAATTAAAGGAGTAGAAGTAGTATTAAAAATGACAAACAATACTGTAGTAGAAACTGTTGAGACAGGAGATGACGGGAAATATGTATTCGAAAATTTAGAAGAAGGAGACTACAGAATTGAATTCCATTATGGACATAATAGAACAACTGTAGAAACTACAGGTGGAAAAGAATCCTATAACGGACATGAATTTGAAACCACAGTTTATACTGGAAATCTATTAGGAAATGGATCAAAGGCAAAAGATGATGACACAAGAAGAAATAAAGTAACAGAGAATTGTAAAACCATTAATACACAAAAGTCAAAACTACTAAGAACACCATATGAAAATGCGGATGATGATGTTGCTATGAATGAGTTTATAAATAAAACATCGATGGTAGCAGAAACAGGAGATATTCATATAGCAGAATTACACATGAATACAACCACAGCGAATATTGGAATGGGACTAAGAAGAAGAGAAGACACAGTTATTAATGTAGAAAAGAGTGTATCAGAATTAAAAGTACTATTAACAACAGGAGAGGTATTTACCCATGCAACAATAGAAAATGGAAATATAAACTATGTAGGAGGAACTAATCAAATTATAAAACCTGTACAAGCAAGTGAAATAAATCCAAATGGAAGCTATGAGATTGAATTAGCAGAAGAACTAACAAATGGATCAACATTAGAAATTAAATACAAATTTACCATTACCAACAATAGCAAACTTGGAACAGTAAAAATAACCAAACTAATGGACTACCTAAAAGATGGAATGCAAATGACAAACCAAACAAATAATAGCTGGAGAGTTATGACAGAAACAGAAAAAAACAAATATATAGATTCAGAAGCAGTAATAGAAAACAATGTGTTAATTATAACAGAAGAATTAGCAAACACAGAAATAGCACCAGGACAATCTGCAGAAATCTATTTAGACATAAGCATACCATTATCATCAGACAACAATGACTTAAACTTCTTAAATACAACAGAAATCATAGAATATGAAATCAGTACAGGAAAAATGGACATGGAAGCAAGACCAGGAAACAATAATGCAAAGGGAATATTAGAAAGAGACCAAGACGAATCAGAAGAAGTCATAATCCATGGACCAACAGGACAAGCAAGAATCTATTATGCACTATTCTTTAGCATATTAGTAGTATTAGTAGGTGGAATTATATTAATTAAAAAGAAAGTTCTAAACAGCAAATAGAAAATAACAATAAAACTTCCAATTAAAAAATAGGAGTACTACAATTTATAGCACTCCTATTTTTTATGCAAAACTATATAGAGGAAGAATCTTGCAATCCATCCATATAACCTAACAATCTATTCTTTTTACTGGTAGACAAATTGCGATATTGCAAAATAAGATTTAACTCTTCCTCAGATATATTTCCAGGAAGAAGTTTATGAACTGAATATTTTATATTTGTAAGACCAAGTAAATAATCCGTAGAAGTATTAAGATAAATGGCAATTTTTTTTAAGTTTTCTAAAGTAGGAAGAGCCTTGCCACGTTCATAGGCGCTAATGGTTTCTTGAGCAACACCAATTTCAATGCTCAAGCGGATTTGAGAAATATGTTTTTCTTTACGTAATTGCTTTAGTCTTCCCATATATTCCATATATTCCATAATTAATATCCTTTTTACAAAATTTTCTACGTCAAGTGAAAAGTTAAAAGCAATTCTGTAAAGTAAAAGCAATTTGTACGATTAAATGCAGTTTAAAAGCAATAT
>CALXRW010000031.1 GCA_944390965.1 uncultured Clostridia bacterium | reverse complement strand
TTACATCCAAATACGATGCCGATTTTTATCTTGTATAAAGTGAACATAAAAAATAGAAGCAATACCACCAGAGCTACTAGATATTCTATCATCCTTATCTAAACTGTAGCAGGCATATGCTTCTTTTGATTCGTTTCTCTGAATAGGGTTGTTCACTGGGCAAACAGAGCGACACAGGTTACAACCGAATACACAAATCTTTTTTTATTTTGGGTGATAAAATACCATATTCATTATATTCCATTTTAATTGCATTTTTAGGACAAATATTATAGCATGCCATACAACCTGTACAACTATGCGAGTCACATATAGACATTTTAACCACCTCTTTATATTTTAAAGTTTTACGAAAACATTATAACACAAAAAAATAAAAAAAACAACAATTTAAGCTGTTTTTGACGAAAAAAATAGATAAAAGACATAATTTGGCATATTATATTATAAAATCTTTTATTATCTTTCGTTTTTAAATTTAATTAGCATAATCTATTTAAAGGAGAAAATGTTTATGTTGACAAGATGAATGAAAAATGATATTAAATAAAAAGAGAAAAAATTTATAAATGGTAAAATTAAATTACCAATTAAGAAAAAAGTCTTGACAAAAAGAGAGGAAAACATATAAGATAAAGAAGAATAAGAATAGCATGTAAAAGAATAAGAAAGGCATTTTGCTAAGCTATGTTTCTGAAGCAGGTGCAAAATATATGGCACGAGCTAAAGCTCAGGCAAATATCGGTAGCCTAACATTGTTGCTCTAGAAATTCCTAGCGAAATTTCCTATGCAATAAAAATAAAAAACTTTGCATGTAGAAATGTTCAAGAGAAACAAAAGCTATTTATCATAGAAAGTACCTTGACAAAAGAATAGGGTGTGAATAAAGAAAGAAGAAAAAGGGAAAACTATGTAAAATAGAGTTTTGTAAGAACCCACAGTCGCATAAATGCGACAGCTCCCTTAAATAAGGGAGCCAAGAATAGAGGAAAATTAAAAAATGCAGTAAAACTTGCCTCCCTTACAAAAGGGAGGTGGCGCGAAGCGCCGGAGGGAGTCTATACTAATTAATGAATAATGAAAAATGAATAGTGAATAATGAATAATACCACAAATTATTCATTATTCATCATTAATTATTCACTATTCATTAAAAAATTAATAATGTTGTAAATAAAATTAATGAATAATGAAAAATGAATAATTAGCATGTAGGGGCGATTTTAATCGCCCGTTCTACAAAGGAATTACTTAAAATGTAGGGGTTCGTCTTGACGAACCCAGAAAGAAACGGAGGAAAAAGGAAAGATGAAAAAACAAGAAAGAAGAAAAGAAAAAGGAATCACCCTAGTCGCATTAGTGGTAACTATAATTGTACTACTAATTTTAGCAGGAGTTACCTTAAATATCGTATTAGATCAAGATGGAATTATAAATAAAGCCCAGCAAGCAGTAGGAGATTATGAAAATAGCCAAAGAGAAGAACAAGAAATACTAAATGAATTAGAAAATTATATGAATAACCTGGGAGGAGGAATAACATATGTAGGAGATGTTCCTATTCCAAGTGAATATACAGCCTCACAAATAAGTACAGAAGATTCAGAAGCAGAGGGATTAGTCATCTATGAGATACCAGAAGGAGCAACCGTAAACTGGACAGACAATGAAGATGGAGACGGAAAAAATCAAAGTACAATAACATTGCCAGGAGAAACAGAGGTAAAGAATTTACAAGAAACAGTAAACCAATATGTATGGATACCAGTAAGTGAGATAAACGATATGGTAATGTGTAGAAGTAATAGTGGAACAAGTGTATGTGATTTGTTATATGATGAAGATGAAAATACATTAACATGCCAAACCCACACAGATACACCTACTGAGCTAGTAGGAAGATTATATACAAGTTCATTTGTAAATACAGACAATAACATTTGTTCTTATACTATGGACTTTACGAAAAGAGACCAGACACATAATGAAAACGATTACCATGAACCAAATACTGTAAGTGATGATGCAAGTAATAGTTTAACAATTGATCAATTAAAAGGTGATTTTACAGTAATGGCAAAGAGTGTAGCAAAAAATGGAGGATTTTATATCAGTAGATATGAAGTAGGATCAAATGGAGACAGCAAAAAAAATCAGCAAGTATTAACAGCGGCAAGTAGTAATGGAAGTAATTATTTAGGAGCAAATAAATGGTATGGATTATATAATACCATAAGAAAGATAGAGGAAAACAAACAAATGATATGGGGATGTCAGTATGATCAAGTGATTAAATTCATAGGAGAAGAAGCACAGGTAGGACATAATGATAGAAATTTAACTAAAACACGTACTTTATCTGGACAAAATGAATTAGATTGTATGAAGAATATATACGACCTAGAAGGCAATTTTGGGGAATGGACTGCTGAAGCGTATTCGACCAACAATCGAGCGTCTCGAGGCAGTAATTGCAACGTTGCGAACGATGGCTATTTCAACCCAGCAAGTTACCGAGGGGGCTTCAGTCCGACTAATAGCAGCGGCAACCGCTCTTCGTCCCGCTCCACACTTTACTTGTAACGCTGAAACACTGGTAGCGATGCAGTAGAAATTGGCTGGAAGTGGGGTTTATAAATTAAATAGAACAAGAGCATCTAAGCGGTGGCGCCACCTAAGCGGTGGCGTTTTTTGTGCGTTAACGCACAAAAAACGCCAAAAAGAATAAAGAAAAAGGTGGTAATTATGAGCTATAGTCAAATGATAGAACTATTAAAATTAAAACACAAAGGAAAAATATTATTGGTAAAAACAGGTGCATTCTATGTAGCAACAGCAGAAGATGCAATATTTTTACATGATACAATAGGATTAAAATGTACATGTTTTAAAAATTATGTATGTAAAGTAGGAGTACCAGAGAAATCATTAAATAAATATATAGAAGAGATAGATAAATTAAAGGTAGGATATGTGGTTTATGATTTTATAAAAGAAAAATCAGAATTACAATTGAAAATACAAAAAGAAGGGAAAGAACATAAAGAAAAAAGAGTAAAATTAAATTGTTTAGAATGTAAAGGAATAAAAAAATACTTAAAAAAATAAATTTATGTTTTATAAAAGGAAAAATAATAGAAGAAATTAATTTTAGTTTTTTATACAATATGAACAAGATAAGTGTAGCCAAAACAAAATTGAAATTAGAAAATGAAAGTGTAATTGTAATAAAAGGATATGATGAAATGGCAGATTGGATGGTGCAAAATATAAAAAAGGAAGATGAAGTAATATTGCAAGGAAAAATAAATACAAAAATGGAAGTAGAAGTAAAATGGATGAAAAGATAAATATTGATTTCAAAAACGATATTTAATATGAATGGGAGCACCTGGAGAAGTAACAAAAGAGCAATTAAAAGAAGTGCATATAAAAGTAGAAAACAAAGAAAAACAAGAACAAGTAGCCAGTTAATTGCAAATTTGATTTTGTGTAGCAATCGTTGCTAAAGTATCACCTAATTGTGTAAAAATGGCAGCAAGCAAAACGATCTCATCATTAGATAAATCTTTGGAAATAGCACAAGCTAGGGTAGAAATAAAGGTAACTAATTCGCAAGAATTCATAAAAATCACCTAATCATTTATATGCTAGCAAAGAAAAAATGGTGACAACTATTGTATTTGGATTACAAACATAATATAATGAGAAAAAATAAGAGAAAAGATTTAAATAGAAAAAAATAAGGAGGAAATTTTATGCAAGTAAGTAGAGAAGAAATATTGCATATTGCAAATTTAGCAGATTTGAACTTAAAAGAAGAGGAAATTGATACTTATTTATTACATTTACAAGAAATTTTAAATTTTGCCAATATTGTAAATAATGCACCAATTGAAAAATTAGGAGAAACGATTGGCGTATCTGAAAAAGTAAATGCCTTTCGAAAAGATGAGATAAAAGAATTTAAAGATAAAGAAAGTTTGTTACAAAATGCTCCAGAGGAAGAAGAGCATATGTTCCACATACCTAAAGTAATATAAAATGAAGAATGAAGGAGGAAAAGCAAAGTGGAAATTTATGAATTAACGGTACAGGAATTAAAAGAAAAACTAGATAAAAAAGAAATAACCAGTAAAGAGATTTTTGAAAGTTACCAAGCTAGAATTCAAGAAAAGGAAAAAGATATCAAAGCTTTTGTAAGCTTAAATGATCCAAAGGAAATAAAAGAAAATAGTATTCCTATTGGAATAAAAGATAATATTAATATCAAGGGAACCAAAACAACTTGTAGTTCTAAAATGTTAGAAAATTTTGTTTCTCCTTATAGTGCTACTGTAATTGAAAAATTAGAAAATGAAAATATCATTTCTATTGGTAAATTGAATATGGACGAATTTGCGATGGGAGCATCTACAGAATATTCCTATTTTCAAAAAACCAGGAATCCATGGAATTTAAATAGAGTTCCTGGTGGCTCTAGTGGTGGATCTGCAGCAGCAGTAGCCAGTAATATGGTACCATGGGCTTTAGGATCAGATACAGGAGGGTCTATCCGTCAACCAGCATCTTTTTGTGGAGTCGTAGGACTAAAGCCAACTTATGGATTAGTTTCTAGATATGGGTTGGTAGCATTTGCCTCATCTTTAGATCAAATTGGACCAATTACAAAAGATGTTAGAGATTGTGCCATGTTATTAAATATCATCTCAGGACATGATGAAAAGGATTCTACTTCTGCAGAAAAAGAAAAAAAAGACTATATGAAAAATTTAGAAAAAGATGTAAAAGGGTTAAAAATAGGCTTACCAAAACAATATATGGGAGAAGGAATTCATCAGGAAGTAAAAGAGAAAATATTAGAAGTAGCTAAAAAATATGAAGAAATGGGTGCCATTGTAGAAGAATGCGAATTTAATTGCTCTGAATATGCACTAGCCACTTATTATATCATCGCTTGTGCGGAAGCTAGTTCAAACCTAGGAAGATTTGATGGTATTCGTTATGGTTACCGAGCAAAAGAATTTAGTAACTTAAAAGAACTTTATAAAAATTCAAGAAGTGAAGGCTTTGGAGCAGAAGTAAAAAGAAGAATTATTTTAGGTACTTATGTACTTTCCTCTGGATATTATGATGCATACTATAAAAAGGCATTACAAGTGAGAACTTTAGTAAAAAAAGAATTTGAAAGACTATTTAAAACTTATGATATTTTATTAACACCAACAGCACCAAGTACTGCATTTGAAATAGGAACCAAGTCTAACAACCCACTTGAAATGTATTTGGCTGACCTATGCACAGTTTCTATCAATATTGCAGGATTACCAGCAATTTCTGTTCCTTGTGGTATTGATAGCAAGGGGCTACCTGTGGGAATGCAATTAATTGGGAAAGCATTTGATGAAGAAACCATATTAAATGCAGCATATCAATACGAAAAAATAGAAAAATTCAGAGAAAAATTTAGACCAGAATTTAAAGAGAAATAAGGAGGAAATAAAATGACAACAGATTATGAAATGGTAATTGGGTTAGAAGTTCATAGCGAATTATCTACCAAAACAAAAATATTCTGTTCTTGTCCAACTGAATTTGGAGGAGAACCCAATACACATTGTTGCCCAGTCTGTATGGCTATGCCAGGAGCATTGCCAGTACTAAATGAAAAAGTAGTAGAATATGCAGTAAAAGCGGGATTAGCAATGAATTGTGAAATAGCAGAAAATAGTAAAAATGATAGAAAAAATTATTTTTATCCAGATTTACCAAAGTCTTACCAAATATCTCAATTTGATATGCCGTTGTGCAAAAAAGGAAAAGTAGAAATTCAAACAGAACAAGGAAAGAAAACGATAGGAATTACGAGAATCCATATTGAAGAAGATGCTGGAAAGCTTAATCACAGTGAATTTGGAGGAGGAAGTCTAGTAGATTTAAATAGAGCGGGAGTTCCTTTAATTGAAATTGTTTCTGAACCAGATATGAGGAGCAGTAAAGAAGCAGAAGAATATTTAAAAAAAGTAAAATCTATTTTGGAATATATAGAAGTTTCAGACTGTAAAATGCAAGAAGGCTCTTTAAGAGCAGATGTTAATGTGTCTGTTAGAAAAAAAGGTGAAACAAAATTTGGAACTAGAACAGAAATGAAAAACATGAATTCCTTCCGTTCTATTGTAAGAGCGATTGAATATGAGGCAAATAGACAAATAGAAATTCTAGAAGAAGGAGGAAAAATAGAACAAGAAACATTAAGGTGGGATGATGTATCAGGAAAGACATTCACGATGAGAGACAAAGAAGATGCACAAGATTACCGCTATTTCCCAGACCCAGATTTAGTACCTATTCATTTATCAGAGGAATACATTCAAAAAATAAAAGAAAGCTTACCTGAGATGCCAGAAAGTAGAAAAGAAAGATATATAAAAGAATTTGGATTACCAGAATATGACAGCAATATACTTACTAGTTCTAAATATTTATCTATCCTTTTTGAAGGAGCAGAAAAAATATGTAAAAATGCCAAAGCAGTAAGTAATTGGATTATGTCCGATATTACGAGAATTTTAAATGAAAAAGAATTAGAACCAGAGAACATTCCATTTAAAGCAGAAGACTTAGGAAACTTGGTAATATTAATTGATAAAGGAACGATTAGTAGTAAAATAGCAAAACAAGTTTTAGAAGAAATGTTTGAAAACCCAAAAACACCAGAAGAAATTATAAAAGAAAAAGGTTTAATTCAGATTTCAGATGAAGGACAAATAAAACAAGTGGTAGAAAAAATTCTGCAAGCCAATCCGCAATCGATAGCAGATTTTAAAGCAGGAAAAGATAGAGCTTTAGGATTTTTAGTTGGTCAAGCAATGAAAGAAACAAAAGGAAAAGCAAACCCACAAATGTTAAACAAGATGTTCTTAGAAGAGTTAAAAAAGTAGAAATACATATAATAGAATTACCAAAAATCAAAGAGACTGGGGGAAAAAGGGAAGAATTGCTGGATTGGCTGTATTTCATAGAAAACCCAGGTGATGAAAGGGTGATAAAAAATATGGAAAAAAATGAAGGCTTAAGAGAGGCAAAAGAAAAATTAGAAGTAATGAGTGATGATGAATATATGCAAAGAATAGCTGAATGGAGAGAAAAAGCAATTAGAGATGAAAAAGAATTACTAAATACAGGGTACCACAAAGGAATGAAACAAGGAGAAAAAGAAAAAAGAAAAGAAATTCAACGAATTGCTAAAAAATTAAAAGAAGAAAATATGACATTAGAACAAATTTCAAAAATAACAGAATTAACAATAGAAGAAATAGAGAAATTATAAGATAAAATATAGGAGTAAATAATGAAAAAAAGATATGTAAAAATTTTATTCATATTATTTATTATTTTATTTTTCTTTAGTAACTATTCACAGGCAATGTTAATTGTTTTAGACCCAGGACATGGTGGAATTGATCCTGGAGCAATAAATGGAGACATGCAAGAAAAAGAACTAAATTTAAAAACAGCACAGTATTTAAGAGAATATTTAGGTAAATATGATGCAGAAGTTGTTTTAACACATGAGGGATTTTCAGGTTATGAGATTTCAGTTTATGATAGAGCAATGGTAGCAAGGAATAGAAAGGCGGATTTATTAGTAAGTATGCATTATAATTCTGGGTCAGGCGGAAGAGGAGCAGAAGTTTGGGTAAGTGCAAATACCTCATTAGATAAATATAATAAAGAAACTTCCATTTTAGGGAAAAAAATACTAGCAAATTTATCGAATTTAGGATTAGAAAATCGAGGAGTAAAAACGAATTTTGTATCTGATGAAACAGATATATATTCGGACGGAACACGAGCTGATTATTATGGAATTATACGTTATGCCATGAGAGGAACAAAAATTGATTATGGTGTTGTTTCCCCAGCAGGAGCAACCCATGCGAATATTCAAAATGGAGAAGGAATACCTACCATATTGGTGGAACATTGTTTTATCAATACAGACAGCCAGTACATAGATTCAGATGAAGAATTAAGGAGAATAGCTGAAGCAGATGGAAAAGCAATCGTTGAACATTATGGTTTAAGAAAAAAAGAAGAAGTTGTAGAAAGCGTAGTACTGGATAAAAATGAACTTTTCATGTTACCTGGTGAGACAGAAAAATTAACAGCGAATATTTTACCAGAAACAGCAATTAATAAAGATGTAACATGGGAAAGTAGTAATCCAGAAATCATAACAGTTGATAAACAAGGAAATGTAATAGCAAAAGAAGCGGGACAGGCTGTAATTACGGTAAAAAGTAAAGACAAAGGAAAAACAGCAACTTGTACAGTTTATGTGCAAGGAATTTCATTAAATCAAACAAGCATAAAAATGTTTGATTTTGACAAAAAACAAATAACAGCTACTCTTGTTTATGAGAATGCCAACCATAAATTATTATGGAAAAGCGAAGATGAGGAAATTGCAATAGTTTCACAAGAAGGATTTGTTACAGGAGTGGCAGAAGGTAAAACGAATATAATAGTAGAAATTGAAGGAACTAATATCAAAAAAACAATCCCAGTGGAAATTGTATCATTAGGAGAAGATGTAAAGATAAACATAAAAGAAATAAAAGAAGAAAATGGAATTTTAACGAAAATTACGCCCAAACTTTCTCTAAATAATTTCGAAGAAAATTTTGAGATTAGTGATGGGTTAACCTTAAAAATAGAAACAAATAATCAATATATTGGAACAGGAACAAAAATATTGGTTATTCATGAGGCAAGTAATTTAGTAGTAAAAGAATATACATGCATCATATTTGGAGATGTCAATGGAGATGGAGAAATTAAAGCATCAGATTATGTACTAATTAAAAACCATATTATGGGAACAAGAAAATTAGAAGGAAATCAAGTTTTAGCTGCAGATGTAAAAAAGGATGAACAAGTAAAAGCATCTGACTATGTTTTAATAAAGAATTATATCATGAAAGGAAATAGCATAAGGACAGAATAGGAAGTATGATTTAATAAAGGGAAAGGATAGAATTGTAAATGAAACAATTAAAAAGATTATTATATATGATTTTATTTTTAGGAATCATAGAAATATGTTTTTCTTTAGAATCATATGCTACAAGTTTTTCTGTGAGTGCACCAAGCAGTGTGCAACCAGGACAATCATTTACTATTACCATTAAAGGGAATTCAGTAACAGGAAGAATTGATGTACAAGTAAGTAATGCTACTTTAAATTCTTCCTATGTGTGGGTTGAAAATAATTCGCAATCCATTACAGCAACGGCTGGTTCCGAAGGAAGTATATCTATTACGGCAACAGCAACTAGTTTGGCAGACAGCGATACAGGAGAGGATATATACGGAACAAGAAGTTGCTCTGTTTCTGTACAGCAACCAATTGTAGAAGCCCCACCTTCTGAGGAATATTCTGATAATAATAAAACAACCAGAAAAACAGAAGAACCAGAGGAAGAACCGGAAGAAGAAAAGAGAGAACTAGGATTATACGGCTTAGCGGTAAAGGGAGAAAAGGAAGACGGAAGTATTATTGAATTAAGTTTAGATAAAGAATTTGAATTTTCAAGACATGAATATATTATTTACGTTCCAAGTGATGTAAAAAAGATAGACTTAGAAACAGAAAGCTATGAATATAATGAAACAACAGAAATAATCGGTTTAGAAAATGAGCTAGTGCCGGGAGAAAATATCATTACGATAAGAATAACAGATGGAGACAATGAAAGTATTTATACCTTAAAAGTAATTAAAGAAGAGATGGCAGAAGAAATAAAAGAAGTAGAAGAAACAATAGAAGAGACTACTAAGAAAGAAGAGATTAATTTTTTCAATAGAGAAATTTCCTTTCAGGTAAAATATTTTATTCTATTGGTACTAGGCATTGTTTTGGGAGAAGCTTTTATCATAATTTTGCTTAGTAAACTAATAAAAAGAAAACAAAATGGGAAAAGTAAAAGAATGAAAGAAAAATAAAGAATAGATTTTAATATTTAGATAGTGTAAAGTAATTTATGAAAAAATGTAGGGGCGATTTTAATCGCCCGTTCTTCGAAGAAATTACTTAAAACAAGAAACGGAGGATAAGATGATAAATATAGAAGAATTGCAAGAAAAAGCAAAAGAGATTAGAAAAGGAATAATCGAAGAAGTATATTCTGCTCAATCTGGACATCCTGGTGGCTCACTTTCTTGTACAGACATTTTAACTGTTTTATATTTTAAAGAAATGAGAGTGAAACCAGAAGAACCTGAATGGGAAGAAAGAGATCGTTTTATTCTTTCAAAAGGACATGCTAGTCCTGCTTTATATAGTACATTAGCAAATAGAGGGTATTTCCCAATAGAAGAATTAAAAACATTTCGAAAAGTAAATAGTAGACTACAAGGACATCCAGATAAAAATAAACTACCTGGAATAGATATGACTACAGGTTCTTTAGGGCAAGGTTTATCTGTAGCAAATGGAATGGCAATTTCTGCAAAACTAGAAAACAAAGATTATAGAGTATATTGTTTGCTTGGAGATGGAGAAATAGAAGAAGGACAAATTTGGGAAGCAGCTATGGCAGCAGGACATTATAAATTAGATAATTTATGTGTAATAATTGATAATAATAATTTACAAATTGATGGAACAGTAGATAAAGTAATGTCTATATATCCACTAAAAGAAAAATGGGAAAACTTTGGATTTGAAACAATAGAAATAGATGGACATAATATAGAAGAAATCATACAAGCATTTGAAAAAGCAAGAACAATTCAATCAAAACCAACTGCCATTATTGCCAAAACGGTAAAAGGAAAAGGAATTTCCTTTATGGAAAATCAAGTCGGATGGCATGGAAAAGCACCAAATGAAGAACAGTACAAAGAAGCAATGCAAGAACTAATGATAGTGTAAAGTAATTTACGAAAAAAATGTAGGGGCGATTTTAATCGCCCGTTCTTCGAAGAAATTACTTAAAACAGAAATAGGAGGAAAAACAATGGATAATAAGAGTTTAAAAGCAACTCGCCAAAGTTATGGGGAGGCACTAGAAATATTGGGAGAGCTAAATCCAGATGTTGTTGTTTTAGATGCAGACTTAAGTGAAGCAACCAAAACGAATTTGTTTGCAAAAAAATTTCCGGAAAGATTTTTTGATATGGGAATTGCAGAACAGAACATGATGGGAACAGCAGCAGGTTTAGCTACTTGCGGAAAAATTCCATATGCCAGTACATTTGCTGTTTTTGCAGCTGGAAGAAGTTATGATCAAATAAGAACTAGTATTTGTTATCCGAACTTAAATGTAAAAATAGTCGCAACACATTGTGGTATTACTGTTGGAGAAGATGGTGCAACTCATCAAATGTTAGAAGATATTAGTCTTATGAGAACACTTCCTAATATGACAGTAATGTGCACATCAGATGATGTACAAACAAAATGGGCAATACAAGAAATGGCAAAAAAACAAGGACCATTTTATCTAAGATTATGTAGATTAGCAACACCATCTATTTATCAAGAAAAAGATTATTTTGAAATCGGGAAAGCAATTCAAATAGGAGATGGAACAGATGGTACTATTTTTGCAACAGGAGTTGTTGTTCCAGAAGCAATAAAAGCAATGGAAATGCTAAAAGAAAAAGGTATCAATATAAGGGTAATTGACATACACACTATAAAACCAATCGACATAGAAATGATTATAAAATGTGCTAAAGAAACCCAAAAACTAATTTCTATAGAAGATCATAGTATACTAGGAGGACTAGGAAGTGCCATTAGTGAAGTATTAACAGAGAAATACCCTAAAAAGCTAATAAGAATGGGAATACCAGACACCTTTGGAAAATCAGGAAAAGCAGAAGAACTAATGAAAGAATATAGTATAACATCAGAAGAAATTGTAAAACAATTTGTGAATTTTATGTGAATTTTTTAAAGACAAGAAAATGTGAGAATAATAGATATATTGTGAAAAAAAGCGATAAAAAATATCGCTTTTTTTGTTAGAGAGTATTGCAAAAGTTTTTAATTATTGTTATGATGTATTATAGATAAAAATAAATTCTGGGAGTAGGTAAAAGATGATTGAATTTAGAAATGTTAGCAAAACCTATGATACAGGTACCGAAGCTGTACATAATGCCAATTTTATAATAGAAAAAGGCGAATTTGCCTTTTTAGTAGGCTCTTCAGGATCAGGAAAATCTACATTAATTAAGCTAATCTTAAAAGAAGAAGAACCAACAAAGGGAAATATTATTATTAATGGAAAAGATACTACTTTCTTAAAACCAAGTAAAATTCCCTATTTAAGAAGAAGTATGGGAGTCGTTTTCCAAGACTTTAGATTATTACCAGATAGAACTGTTTATGATAATGTTGCCTATGCTATGTATATTGTAAGGGCAACGCCAAGACATATTAGAAGACAAGTTCCTATGGTGCTATCTTTAGTAGGATTAAGTGATAAAGCAAAGGTATATCCAGATGAGCTATCAGGAGGAGAACAACAAAGAGTTGCCTTAGCAAGAGCTTTAGTGAATAATCCATCTATGATTATTGCAGACGAGCCTACAGGAAACTTAGACCCAGATACAGCGTGGGATATTATGAATTTGTTAAATGATATTAATTTAAGAGGAACAACGGTAGTTGTGGCAACGCACGCAAAAGATATTGTAGATAAAATGAGAAAAAGAGTCATCCAAATCAATAAAGGTGAAATTGTAAGAGATTCAAAAAAAGGT
This sequence comes from uncultured Clostridia bacterium, assembly GCA_944390965.1. Classification (GTDB taxonomy): domain Bacteria; phylum Bacillota; class Clostridia; order TANB77; family CAG-508; genus CALXRW01. Next base: position 3,564 of record CALXRW010000031.1, on the reverse strand, counting down.
GGGTATAACAGTGAAGTATAATATTTTTGGTTATTTAATAGGAGAAGGCTTTAGAAACGTTTTCAAAAATAAAAAATCTACTTTTGCATGTTTGGGAATTATGTGTGCTACAATGCTTATTTTTGGAATCTTCTATATGATTGGAGAAAATATTGACCATGCATTAGAAGGATTAGAAGAATCTCAAGGAATGGAAGCTTTCATTAAATTTGAAATTGAAGATGAACAAACTGTGCAAGAAATAGGAAATCAGATTAGAAGCATAGAAGGAGTTAATCAGATAGAATATGTTTCTAAAGATGATGCCCTTAATAGAATGAAAGCTAGATTTAAAGAAAATCAAGATTTATTAGATGGGTATAGAATTTTTAAAGCTTCTTATATTGTAACATTGACAGACTTATCATTAAGAGATCAAGTGAAAACACAAATAGAAGCCATAGAGGGAATTGACTCTGTACAAATACGTAATGATACTATTGAGGCGTTAATGACAGTAGCAGGTGGTATTAGAGTTGTTACTATTATAGTGTTGGTATTACTAATATTAATATCTATTTTTATCATTACCAATACCATAAAACTAACAGTTCATGCAAGAAGAAAAGAAATATCTATTATGAAATATGTAGGAGCTACGAATAGTTTTATTCGTTGGCCCTTTATAGTAGAAGGAATTATCATTGGAGTTATTGCAGCACTTATCTCTGTTTTAATTATTGGACTTTTATATAATATTTTAGCAGATAAAATAGCAGCAGACCCAATTATGGATAGAATTCAAATGACACCATTAGGATTTAATGAACTTGTAAATTCTATTATACTAGTGTATTTAGCATTAGGAATTGGAGTTGGAGTGGTTGGAAGCTGTATTTCAATGAGGAAATACTTAGAAGTATAGAAAGGAACGGGAGGAAGGATGAAAAGAAAAGTAGGAAAATTAATATTGGTATTTTTCATCATCCTAAGTTTTGGAACAACAGGCTTTGCAACAAGTATAGAAGATTTAACACAAAAGCAAAATGAATTACAAAATCAAAAAGATGAAGCAACACAAGCTTTGGAAGGTGTAAAAACTAATATTTCTGAGACAATGGAAGACTTACAGGAGTTAAGTGAAAAGATTATCCAACATGAAGCAGAGGCAGAAAAATTAGAGTTGGAAATTAATGAATTAATAACAGATATAGAGGAAAAAACGATAAATTTAGAAGCCTCTCAAAAAAATTTTGATGAGCAAAAAGCATTACTAGAAAAAAGACTAATTGTTTTATATGAAGCAGGCGAAACATCTTATTTGGATGTACTATTACACTCAAGTAGTTTATCAGATTTTATTTCCAACTATTACATGATGACAGAAATGGCTCGTTATGATACAGAATTGTTAGAAAATATTGAGCAAGCAACTAATTTAATAGAAGCAGAAAAAGAAGCTTTAGAAACACAAAAAAGTAAATTAGTAGCCTTACAAGAAGAAAATGACAAAAAAATAGCAATGGTTTCTAACATGAAGGTATTAAAAACAAATTATATGAACCAATTAACAGAAGAAGAAAAAGCCTTACAAGCAGATATTGAAATATTCAATCAAGAAATGGCACAAATTGAATCTGATTTAATTAATCTAACAGATTCTAATTCTGCTTATGCGGGTGGAGAAATGGCATGGCCTGCACCTGGATACTATACTATTACATCTCCATTTGGATATCGAGTACATCCTATTTTAGGAGTAACAAGATTTCATTCTGGAGTAGATATTGGAGTACCAACAGGAGGAAAAGTAATAGCAGCAAATGATGGAATTGTTATTAAAACTACTTATACTTCTTCTTATGGCAATATGGTAATGATTGATCATGGAGGCGGAATTGTAACGTTATATGCCCATGGATCAAAAATTATAGCAACATTGGGACAAGAAGTAAAAAGAGGAGATGTCATTATGGAAGCAGGTTCAACAGGCTGGTCAACAGGACCACATTTACATTTTGAAGTAAGACTTGATGGAGAATATCAACAACCATTAGATTACATAACATCAAATTAAACCCAAAAAGATAAAAAGAAAGGAAAAACAATAGAAAATGAAAAAAATAGTTTGTATCATATGTAGTTTAGTATTAATTTCAATAGGAACTTTAACAAGTATAGCAAGTTCACAATCAGATTTAGATCAAATTAACAAAAAAATAGATGAAACATCAACAGAATTAAATGGAGTTAAATCACAAATGTCAGAGACAATGCAACAAGTAAGTGATTTAATTACACAAATTAGTAATTATGAAAATGAAATTGCAACCTTAGAGATGGAGATTGAGCAAATAGAAGAACAGTTAGTACAAAAAGAAGCAGAATTAAAAAAGGCACAAGAAGATTGTAATCAGCAAGAAGAAGACCTAAAGGCGAGACTAATTGTATTATATGAAGCAGGAGAAACTTCATACATGGATGTTTTGCTAGGTTCCAGCAGTCTTACAGACTTTATCTCAAACTATTATATGATAGAGCAACTTGCAGTATATGATACAGAACTACTAGAAAGTTTAGAAGAAGCTAAGAATGAAGTAGAAGTTGCAAAACAGGAAATTGAAAATCAAAAAGCAGAAGTAGAAAAAGCAAAAACTGAGAAAGAGGCAATCAATAATCAATTAATTGCTTCTAAAATGGAAAAAGATTCTTATGCAGCACAGTTATCTGAAGAAGAAAGTGCTTTACAACGTCAACTAGAGGAATATGAAGCTGATAAACAGAGAATTGAAGATGAAATTAGGAGAGCAACACAAAATGATGACAATGTAGTATATGCTGGTGGAGAGCTAGCATGGCCAGTGCCATCTTGTACCTATATAACTTGTGGATTTGGTGATTATTCAGGTCATACTGGCATGGATATTGGAGCTAATACTGGTAGCACAATTGTAGCAGCAAATGATGGAGTTGTTACTACTTCTGTAGCACTTAGAAATCCGGATGGTTCTTATAGAAGCTATGGAGAATATATTATTATTAACCATGGAGGAGGAATCGTAACATTATATGCTCATGGGTACCCAGGTTCAAGAAAAGTACAAGTAGGAGATACCGTAACAAGAGGACAAGCTATTATGCAAGTAGGGTCAACAGGAAATTCCACTGGTGCACATTTACACTTTGAAGTAAGAGTAAATAGTAGAGCAGTAAATCCAATGAATTATTTTAATTAGAGAATAAAAAATTTCAAGTTTAATGATATAATATAGGAATAATGGGTCGGCGAGGGCGCCGACCCCTACAACGTTAAATTCATTTTTATGTGTAGGGTGTCGCCGCCTTCGGCGACCAAATCTACAAAGAAATTACCCAAAAGAAGAAATTATTAATTATTCATTATTAATTATTCACTATTCATTAAAGAAAATAGGTGGTGCTATAGATTTAGTTAATGAATAAAGAAAAATGAATAGTAAATAATGAATAATTAGTGTAGGGGTCGCCGCCTTCGGCGACCAAATCTACAAAGAAATTACCCAAAAGAAGAAATTATTAATTATTCATTATTAATTATTCACTATT
>CALXRW010000030.1 GCA_944390965.1 uncultured Clostridia bacterium | reverse complement strand
ACGGAAGCTATATTTCTACATTTTATTTTTCTTATTTTACATTTTTATGTTTTTTTTGTCATTTTTTTGTTAAATTACGCTAGTAAATTCTATGTTCCATTAGGGGCGCTTCCGTTTGAGACAGAGCTGTCCCATTGGGGGACGCCTACGCTAATTATTCACTACTCATTAATTAAATTTATAACATCATCTGTTTTCTTTAATGAATAGTGAATAATTAATATTTTTTTTAGGGTGGTTTCTCTGTAGAGCGGGTCGGCGAGGGCGCCGACACCCTACACGCACATTTAATGAATGGTTAATGATGAATTATTTTTTCGGGATGGTCAAGACCATCCCCTACACGCTAATTATTCATTATTCATGAAACAAATAGAGGAAAAACTTTTTTCATTAAAAGTTTCTCCTCTCTATCTGATTTTTTATATTTGTTCTGTTGCTTTTACAATAACTCTTTCTTTACTGTCTCTTGTACAAGTAATCAAAGTAATTTCTTTTCTTCCATTTGTTACTTGAGTGGTATCACTTACATCTTTTGGGTTGACATTATGTTTGTCATAAACTACATAATTTAAGGTTCTGTTAGACATATCTGTCAATTGTATAATATCTCCATTTTCTAGTGTTGGCACCTGGCTAAAGAATCTATCATCCCAATAGTTATGACCTACGATACAAAAATTTCCTACTTCATTTGGATCTCCACCCCAGAATTTACAAGGAGCCACTTTTAAGTCCTTTTCAATTCTTTCGTCCGTTGTTTGGAAAACTGGGTAATCTACTCCAATTTTTGGAATCACAATTCTTGCAACCGTTGTATAATCAACCCCATTTTCTGTATAGGTAACTGTTTTGGCTGGTTGCGGTGGTTCTTCAATTACTTCTTCTTGCTCTTCTGCACTACGATTTAACACCACTGTAATAATATCGTTTTCTTTTTGTGATATTGTTGTTGTATCAACAATTTCTTGTTCTTGTAACTGCATATTTTCTAATATTTTTTGAGAAACTGCTTCACTTTTATTCCTGTCATATTCTGCATATATGTAAAAAGAGGTTAACAAACATAGCAAAAAGACTGAGAAGAAAAATTCAAATTTATAAAATTTCTTTTTTCTCTTCAGCTCTGGTGTAGAATATATTTTTTCGTTTACTAAAATTTGATTCATGTTCTACCCCTTTTATCTTTTTATTTTCTCACAATTTTATTATAATATATTTTCTCCTTTTTGAAAAGAGTTTCTAACTAACTTCTTCAAAAATTCCTGTATACATACGATAATAAATTCCTTTTTGATTCATTAATTCTATGTGTGATCCTTTTTCTACAATTCTTCCATCATTTACTACTAAAATAATATCTGCATTTACAATAGTAGATAATCTATGTGCAATGACAAAACTCGTTCTTCCTTTTAAAAGTTCTTGTATTGCTTCTTGTATTTTTAATTCCATACGTGTGTCTACATTGCTAGTAGCTTCATCTAAAACCAATATTTGCGGATTATTTAAAATTACCCTTGCTATATTTAATAATTGAGCTTGCCCTTTGGAAATATTTCCTGCATCTTCTGAAAGAATAGTATCATAGCCATGTGGCAATCTTTTAATAAATGAATGTGCATTAGCAAGTTTTGCAGCTTGAATAATTTCTTCTTCTGTACTATCTAATTTCCCAAAGCGAATATTTTCTCTTACTGTTTCGTGGAACATAACCGTGTCTTGTAATACAATTCCAATTGCATTTCTTAAAGACTCTTTACTAACATCTCTAATATCCTTGCCATCAATTAATATTTGTCCTTTATTTACATCATAAAACCTCATCAATAAGTTCATCATCGTCGTTTTTCCTGCACCTGTCGGTCCAACAATAGCAATCGTTTGCCCTGGCTTTGCTTCTACATTAATGTCTTTTAATATCATCTTGTTTTCATCATAACCAAAATATACATTTTTTAATTCTACATGTCCTTTTATTTTTCCAATGTCTGGCTTTCCTATATTTTCTTTGAACTCTACTTCTTCATCCAAAATTTCAAAACATCTTTCTGCACCTGCTATACCAGATTGAATTACATTAAATTGGTTCGTGATTTCTGTAATTGGTCTTGAAAATTCCTTTGAAAATTTTGTGTATAGTGCAATGGTTCCTACAGAAATAACACCTTTTACTGCTAAAATTCCAGACACCATTGCTGTTATAGCTGTTACTACATTACTTAGTCCTCCCATAAGAGGCATAACAATTCCTGCAATGGCTTGTGCTAAAAAACCTTCTTTTCTTAGTTTTAAATTTCTTGTATCAAAATCCTCTTTTACTTTTTCTTCTCTATTAAATGCTTTTATTACTTTTTGTCCTGAAACATATTCTTCTATATATCCATTTACTTCTGCTAGAGCTTGTTGACCCTTTTTAAATTGTTTTTTATTTACTTTTGCAATTTTACTTACGATTAATAACATAATAGGCAATGATAATATACTAATAATTGCAAGTGTAGGACTGATTACAATCATAGCTATTAATGTTCCAATTAGAGTTAGTGCTCCGGAAATAATTTGGTTTACACTAGTATTTAGTGCAATACTAATATTGTCAATATCATTTACTATCCTACTCATTAATTCCCCATGTGGATGTGTATCAAAATATTTAATTGGCAATTTTTGAATTTTGTCAAATAAATCTTTTCTCATATCTTTTACTGTCTGTTGTGCAATGTTTAACATCGTTTTGGATTGTATGTAAGAAAAAAGTGCTGCACAAATTGTAACTCCAATATATACGCCTAACATGCGGATAAATCCCCATATGTAAGAACTTTCTCCTGGATTTTGTATCATAGGAACAATGTATTGATCAATAATTGGTTGTAATAAAATTGAAGTAGCTAAATTTGCCAAAACATATAATATAATAAATATAACCACAATTACAAAACCTTTTTTATGGTTTTCTAAATACTTCATTAATCTTTTAATAGTACCCTTGGAATCTTTCGCTCTGTCTAAGCTAACATTCATTGGTCCTTTTCCTGCCATTTTCCCACTTCCCTTCTTATTCTGGCATCACTTGTTTTTGAGAATTACTAATTTCTTGGTATACCTTATTATTTTCAATTAATTCTTTATGAGTTCCAAAACCAACTACTGTACCATCATCAACAACTATTACTTTGTCTGCATCCATACAACTGCTGATTTTTTGTACTATTAATATAACAGTTGTGTCTTTGAAATTTTCTTTTAATGCTTTTCTTAAATTAAGCTCTGTTGTGCTATCCAAAGCACTAACACTGTCATCCAAGATTAGAATTTTGGGTTTTTTAATTAAAGCTCTTGCAATGGTTAATCTTTGTTTTTGTCCCCCTGAAAAATTAGCTCCTCTTTGTTCTACATGTGATTCGTATTTATCTGGTAATCCTTCAATAAATTCATCAATTTGTGCAATTTTACACGCTTCTTTTATTTCTTCTAATGTTGCATCTTCTTTTCCCCATCGAATATTAGAACTAATCGTTCCTTCAAACAATCTATTTTCTTGCAAAACCATGCCAATTCCATCTCTAAGTGTATTAATATCATACTCTCTAACATCAATATCATCTACTTTTACATATCCATCTGTTACATCATAAAATCTAGGAATTAAGTTTACTAAAGTAGATTTTCCAGTTCCTGTAGAGCCTATAATGGCAACTGTTGAACCTGGTTCTATCGTTAAATTAATGTTTTCGAGTATAGGCTCTCCTTCTGAATCCTTAAATGCAAAACTTTTAACATGATATTCAATTTTTCCTTTTTCAATTTTTGCTAAACTAGGATTTTTACAATCTTTAATATCTGGCTCTTCATCTAAAACTTCTGAAATACGATCTGTTGCAGCTTTTGCTCTAGAAAAGTTCATAAATACCATTGATACCATAATTAATGACATAAGTGTCATAGTCATATATGTAATAGAAGAACTAATTGCTCCCACTTCAACTGCTCCTGTACCACCTATTGCTAAAACAGCTGCTACAGCTAGATTCATAATAAGCATTACTCCTGGCATTAAAATTAAAATTAGCCTATAACTTTTGATAAATGTTTGCATTAAATCACAATTTACTTTTTCAAATCTTTCTTTTTCGAAATCTTCTCTAACAAATGATTTTACAACTCTTGCTCCTACCAAATTTTCACGTATTACAGTGTTTACTCTATCTATTTTTTCTTGTACCACTCTAAATAATGGGAACGCTTTTTTCATAATAAAATACATTAGTATGCCCAGAATAGGAATTAAAACTAAAAAGATTAATGAAAGTCTTGGGCTTAATACAAGCATCATAACAACTCCTGCCACTAGCATAAAAGGAGCTCTAATAAACATACGCAACATCATTTGAACTAAATTAACTAAAATTTCCACATCATTTGTCATTCTTGTAATTAAAGATGATGTGCTAAATTTATTAATATTACTAAAAGAAAATTCTTGAATCTTAGAAATCATATCTTTTCTTATATTTCTACCAAATCCATAGGCAGCTTTTGAAGAAAAGAACATTGCCAAAAAGCCTCCAGCAATTGCTACAATGGCAAGAACCATCATAATAATTCCTGTTCTAATAATATAATTTATATCACCATTTGCAATTCCAACATCAATAATTTTGGAAATAAAATATGGTTGTACCACCATTCCCAAAGTGTCAATGATAATAAAAAGTGGTGCCAAAACTGCTGCTCTCCAGTTTCCTTTCATATATTTAACAAACTTCTTCACTTTTTTTATTCATCCTTTCTTTCTCATATCTTTTTTCAGCTTGAGTTATTATTATATAACATTCTCCTATGTTTTTCAAATGAATTTTTTGTGAATTTTATGTCTTCGGAACAGGTTGTTTAAGTCGTAGCGAACCCTATGCATATACATTTAATAAGTGGTGAATAATGCTAATCCATATTTATCCAAATCGAATACCCTAAACTTTCCTTTTATTGTACTTTCTCCACAGTAAATATCCATAAACAGAATTGATGAAATAAATCATCCACATAAGGAAAACAGGTAAATTGGTCATATTCTCTATTGTTAGCATAATCCATAAAATTACATTAGATAAGTTTGCAATTATCCACACACTCCATTGTTCTATATATTTATTTGACATTAAATATATGCCAATATATCCAAGAACACTTGTTATACTATCTAATATAACTTGATTTCCACCCATTTTTTTCAAAATAATAGCATTTATGATAATAATTACAGTCGAAATTCCAGTTAAAAGAATTCGATTCCTTTTTGAAATAACTCTAATTCCTTTGTTCTCTTTTTTACTTGCTTTTCCCCATATAAAAAAACCGTAGATTAACATAGGTAAACTGTAAAAAATATTGTAAATTACTCCACTATATATTTGTTGTTTCCATAAGACAATTCCATAAGTAAAAACATTGATAGCTCCTAACCAAAAAGCAATTCTTTTTTCTTTCGCAATTAACAAAACATAGGCAATTCCAAAAGTAGATGCAATAGTAGAAAGTAGATTGCTTTTTTGATAAATTCCTCCTAATAAAACAATAAGTATAGATATTACAAAATAAATAAACCATCCTACCGTTATAGGCGGATTTTTTATCTTTTGCTCTTCTTGTAACATACATTATTCTCCTTCTTGCTTAGTAATTTGATTCGCTATTTTAGCAAATTGTTCGATGGTTAGTTCTTCTCCCCTTACCTTCTCATCTAATTGTAATTTCTCCAATATTTGCTTTATCTGTTGTTTATTTTCAAAAAAAGTAGAATGCGATAAAGCATTTTGCAATGTTTTTCTTCTTTGCATAAATGCCATTTTAATTAGTTGGAATAATAATTTTTCGTTTTTTACCTTTACTACAGGCTCTTTTCTTATACTTAATTGAATTACTTCTGAGGTTACCTCTGGTTCTGGTATAAATGATGTGTTTGGTACTTCTTTTATCTTCTTAACTTCTGCAAAATAATAAACAGAATAAGTAATGGCTCCTGTTTCTTTTTCTCCAGGGATACATGCTAACCTTTCTGCTACTTCTTTTTGAATCATTATCGTAATAGATTCAATATCTAATCTCTCTTCTAATAATTTCATAACAATAGGAGTTGTAATATAATATGGCAAATTTGCCACAATTTTAATTGTATATTTTTCTTTTTTTTGTTCTTCTATTAATTCTTTTAAGTTTACCTTCAAAATATCTTGATTTATAAGTGTTACTTCTTCTGAAAATCTATCTTTTAAAATAGAAACCATTTTAGAGTCTAATTCAATACAAATTACTTTTCCTGCTTTTTTTACTAATTCTTTCGTAAGAGTTCCTAGTCCAGGTCCTATTTCTATAACACAATCTTCTTTTTTTATTTCTGCTGATTCTACAATTGTATTTATAGTATCTTCATCAATTAAAAAATTTTGACCTAAATTTTTATTTGCTCTAATACCATATTTTTTTATAATGTTTTTAGTCTCTTCTATTATATTTTCCATAAAATTCCTCTTTGCTATCAAATTCTATTTTAAAATTATATCATGTTAGCCACAAATATTCTATCCTTTTTGTGACATTTCTATGAATTTTATTGCTTTTTTATTGTTAATCATATAAAATGGATTTGGTGATTTTTAGAATGCGAAAAAATAAAAAAATAAATAAACCAGAAGGTTTTTATGTAAAAGCACTTTCAAAGAAAAATGGAATTTTACTTATTGTTATCATTCTTATCTTTTTACTTTTAACTGGAAGACTCGGATATATACAATTTGTAAAAGGTGCTGAATACAAAAAAGCTGCTTATATGAATCAAACGATTAATAAAATTATAAGTCCAAAAAGGGGAATTATTTATGATTCCACTGGAAAGGTTTTGGCAACAAGTGCAGATGTAGATACCATTACCATTAATCCTGGTAGTATTACATATAAAGGTGGAAAAGATGTAGAACCAGAAAAATTGGCAAATGCTTTTGTGGATATTTTTGGTTTAGATTATCAAACTGTTTTAGATAAAATAAATTCATCTTCTAGTGTAGAAACTATTATAAGGAAAGTAGAGCAAGATAAAGTATCTTTATTGGAAACTTGGTTAGATGAAAACGATATTACCTCTGGAATTAATATTGACGATGATGTAAAGAGATACTATCCTCATGGAACTTTAGCTAGCCAACTAATTGGATTTTGTGGAGATGATAATACTGGACTTGAAGGATTAGAAAATGAGTGGGATGATGTACTAACAGGAACTCCTGGTAAAATCATTACCTCTTCTAATGTTATTCGCGAAGAAATTCCTGATGAAAACCAAACCTATATTGCTCCTGAAAATGGAAATAATTTAGTACTTTCTATTGATGTTCGTGTTCAATCTATTCTTGAAAAATATTTAGAACAAGCTGTTATTGAAAATGAATGTACTCGTGGCGGAACAGCCATTGCCATGAACCCTAGCACCGGTGATATTCTAGGTATGGCAAATTATCCTTATTATAATTTAAACACACCTTTTGAACCTGCCACAGAAGATTTAAAAGCAATTTGGGATACTCTTTCTTCTAGTGAGCAAACGGAACAAATTCAATACTTATGGCGCAATCGTGCTGTAACAGATGGTTATGAACCTGGTTCGACTTTTAAATTAATTACTTCTTCTATTGCTTTAGAAGAAAACCTTGTAGAACCTGATACTGAAAAAGATTTTATATGTACTGGTTCAGAAACAGTTTATGATTATGAAATTGAATGTTGGAGAGCATACGATCCACATGGTGAGCAAAGCTTAAGAAAAGCCCTTATGAATTCTTGTAACCCTGCTTTCATTCAATTAGCCAATCGTATTGGACCAAAACTCTTCTTTAAATATTTTGATGCTTATGGCCTTTTAGACCGTACTGATGTTGCTCTTCCAGGTGAAACTTCCGGTTATTTCTTCGAAGGAGGAGAAGAAGGAATTGGTGCTGTAGAACTAGCAACTATGTCTTTTGGTCAAAGATTTTTAATAAGTCCTTTGCAAATGCTAACTGCTGTATGTGCTATTGCTAATGATGGTGTCTTAATGCAACCAAGAATTGTAAAACAAATTATTAATGCAGATAATGGTTCAGTTACTAATATAGAACCAAAAGAAGTAAGACAAGTTATTTCTCAAGAAACAGCAGAAACTATGCAAGATTTAATGAAGTCTGTTACCCAAGATGGTACTGGTAGAAATGCTAAAGTAGCAGGATATTCTATAGGGGGAAAAACTGGTACTTCAGAACCTTCTCCAGGGAGAGAAGAAGATGGTTATACTTCTTCTTATGTAGCAATTGCTCCTACTTCCAATGCACAGATTGCTCTTCTTGTTATCTTATATGATGCTCAAGGAGAAAATGGACACCAAGGTGGTACTATTGTTGGACCAGTAGTTGCTCAAATTTTATCTGAATTATTACCTTATTTAGGAATTGCCTCTACAGAAGAAGCCGAAGAAGAAAATACAAATTCCTTTATTCTAACAGATTTAACAAATAAAACAGTAGCAGAAGCTAAAAGAATATTAGAAGGTCAAAACCTAGATGCTAAAATAACAATAGAAGGAAATGAAAATGAATCTGTAGTAATAAACCAAGTACCTAAACCTGGTGTTTCATTAGAAGAAGGCGGTATTGTTTATTTATATACTGCTGAAAATACTGTTAGTTTATCAACAACAGTTCCAGACCTAAAAGGAATGTCCTTGTCACAAGCTAAGAATGCTTTAAAGGCTCAAAATTTAAATATTAATTATACAGGATCAGGTGTGGTTATAAGTCAAGATGAAGTTGCTGGTAGTCAAATTGAATCAGGTAGTATTATTAATGTTATTTTACAAGAAGAAGGTGTAGACACCTATTAATTTATAAACTTCTGGTATTATTTTAAATGGCCAGAATAGAAAGGGGAAAATATGATAAATGTAGTTTTAGGTACCTTTTTTGGAGATGAAGGGAAGGGTAAAGTAATTGACTATCTTTCACAACAATCTACTATGTCAATTCGCTGTACTGGTGGTAATAATGCTGGGCATACAATAAAGGTAAATGGCAAAAAATTTGCATTCCATTTAATTCCTTCTGGAATATTAAATTCAAATGCAAAAGCAGTTATTGCTAATGGGGTAGTAATTAATCCTAAAGTATTAGTCCAAGAGATTACAGAATTAAAAGAAGCTGGTTTTTCAGTTGATAATTTGTACATAAGTGACAAAGCACATGTTATTATGCCATATCATATTTTATTAGATAAAATTTTAGAAGAAAGACGTGGCTTAGAAAAACTTGGCACAACCGCATGCGGTATAGGACCTGCATATTGCGATAAATATGAGAGGTCTGGCATCAGAATGGAAGATTTAATAGGAAAGCATTTCTCTGAAATTGCTTCCCGCAATATAGAAAATAAAAATGTAATATTAGAAGCTTTTGGTCATGAAAAATTAGATGCAAATGCCATTATCCAGGAATATTCGGAATATGCCAATATATTAAAACCATATGTAACTGACACTGTTTCACTAATTCATGAAGCACTAGAAAAAAATGAAAAGATTCTCTGTGAAGGTGCTCAAGCTACTCTTTTAGATATTGATCATGGTACCTATCCATTTGTTACTTCTTCTAATCCAACGACTGGAGGAATTTGCGCTGGTACTGGAGTTGGTGCAAAAGATATTGGTCAAGTAATTGGTGTATTAAAAGCTTACTCTTCCCGTGTAGGAGCAGGTCCTTATCCAACTGAACAAGACAATGAAATTGGAGATAAACTAAGAGAATTAGGACATGAATATGGTTCTACCACAGGAAGGCCAAGAAGATGTGGCTGGCTAGACTTAGTTGCATTAAAATATGCAGTTAGAATAAATGGTTTAACAGGTCTTGCTATCAACCATTTAGATACCATTGGAAAATTAGGCAGAATTAAATTGTGTACAGCATATCAACACGGTAGTGAAATTACCACAAATTACTCTACTAATTTAGAATTTTTAAAGGATTGTCTTCCCGTTTATGAAGAATTTGAGGGTAATTTTGGAGATATTAGTGGAATGAGGCAAATTATGGAATTACCTATCCAAGCCCAAAGATATCTAAAACGCATTGAAGAATTTGTAGGTGTTCCGATTCGTTTTGTAGGAACTGGACCTGAAAGAGAAAATATGATTGTAAGGGGTTAAAATAAAATTTTATATCATCATAGCATAGTGCTATATCATTATATTTCAAAATAAAAGCTCGAACCTGCCTAGCTAGGATTCATTCTAATGTCATTTACTTAAATTATGAAATCAACCATATATGCCTATATTTTATCCGTAAAACTCTCAAGGTTCAAGGAGTAATCCAGAAGCTAGCTAAGCTGTTTGAGCTTTTGCTCTAAAATATAGGTATATATGGTTGAAATTAAAATCTTCATTTAAATTAATGACAATTGAAAATATAGCTTATTTAAAATAATAACCTTCGTTTTCTTCTTACACGTATTTTTGCATTTTTAAAATTTGTCTACCTTTTCTAGTATTTCCTTCTATTTCGATAAAATCAAATTTTCCTTTTCCTCTTATTGTAATTGTATCTCCTGGTTTAATTATTTTTGCATTTTTTAAGATGTTTTCTGAATTAATAAAAACACGTCCGCGATAAAATGGCTTCATTTGCCTTTGTTCTTGAACTTCTAATTAATTCTGATACAATACAATCTAATCTTAATGAAGGTACCATTATGGTAAAGTCTTCTTTCCTATTCTCGCTTTCTTTTAAATTTTCTAACTCTAGAATTTCAATTTCGGATTTACTAAAACGTGTTAACTCACTTAACCCTTGTTTTAAATATTCTGCTACTTCTGCTAATACAACAATGTCTGCGCCCTCTTCTCTTACCAAAATATCTCCTATCTTTTCTCTTTTCATTCCCAATTTCATAACAGCACCTAAATAATTTTTATGCTGATATTTTCCTTTTAAATCATTAGGAAGTTTTATACGAATGATTTTAAAAATATCTGTATATGTATTTTCTATTATGTTTTGTTCTAATTTATCTGGATACAAAATTAAAATTGTTCTTTCTGCACCATCATATCCACCATAGAAAATACTTTTTATATGATTCACCAATTTTTCTGCGATACTTCTTTGATACAAATCTAAAAAATCTGTATGGGTTATTTTGTTTTTTGTTCTACACATTTCTATTTTATCCCATATTTTTGAAATTACCAATTTATCTTCCTCTTTTGGATATTTTTTGCTCAATTCTTCTTTATCCATTTGCTTTTTCCTTTCTTTTTTGCATATGATAAGCAATTCTTGCTGTTAGTTTATCTGAACCGAATCTAGTTAATTGTTTTACTGCTTTTATTTTAAAACTAGGGATAATCACTAATTTTTTTTGAAACATTTTATCAATGGCGTATTTAGCAACATATTCACTACTTAGTGCTTTTACTGCAAATTTCACATTAGCAACTCGATTGAATTCTGTATTTACTGGACCCGGACATAAAGCACTAATTGAAACATTTGAATTTCGTTTTTCTAATTCAATACGAATTGCTTCTGTTAGTCTTACAATATAGGACTTCGTAGCATAGTATGTTGCCATTAATGGGCCTGGCATAAATCCTGCTATTGATGCCACATTTAGAATATATCCTTTATTTTTCTTTTCCATTTCTTTTAAAAATAACTTCGTTAATACATGAACTGCAACAATATTAGTATCAATCATTTGTATTTCTGTTTCCAACTCTGTTTTCGTAAATTCTCCAAAAGCACCAAAACCCGCATTATTAATTACGATATCTACATCTTTTGCTTGTTCGAAAATCATTTTACAATTTTCTATTTTACTAACATCCATTGGCAAAATCTGCACATTGGTTTTTAATTCTTTTTGGAAATCTAATAATTTTTGTTCTGTTCTTGCTACTAACACTAAATCATACCCTAATTGGCTTAAATATCTTGCCATATCTTTTCCAATTCCAGAAGATGCCCCTGTAACTAAAGCTTTCATTTTATATCCTCGCCCCTTATCTATTTTTACTCCCATTAATATTTTTTTGCAACATTTTTTTATAGCGGGCGATTAAAATCGCCCCTACGTTTTTTGCAATTCCTTTAAGTCACGGAATATTAAGGTTTCGATATTCTATTTTTGTTTTCTCTTTTTTGGTAATTTCTTCGTATGGCGGGCGATTAAAATCGGCCCTTTTCTATAAATTACTTTACACTATTTTTTTAAAATATTGTTCTTTTATTTCATTGCATTTTTCTATTAAGTCTTTTTCATCTATTTCTTTTAATTCACGATTTTGCATAATTATTTTCCCATCTACTATTGTAGTATCTACATCTTGTCCTATTGCAGAATATACTAAGCAGGAATAAATGTCATGAATTGGTTGCAAATGTGGCTTTTGTAGATTTATTAAAATAATATCTGCTTTTTTACCAACTTCTAGAGTTCCAATTTCTTTTTCTAATCCTAAAACTTTAGCTCCTTCTATTGTTGCCATTTCTAAAATTTCTTTTGCCTGTATACAAGATGCTTTTTTATGTAATACTTTTTGCATGTAACTTGCAACTTTCATTTCTTCAAACATATCTAATGTATTGGTACTTCCGCTTCCATCTGTTCCCAATCCTACTGTTAGCCCTAACTTTCTATATTTTACAATGTCTGCAATTCCAGATGCTAATTTTAGGTTACTAATTGGATTATGTGAAATTCCTACATTCTTATCTTTTAATATTTCCAAATCTTTTTCAGATAGATGAACTCCATGTGCTAAAACACAGTGTCTTGAAAATAATCCTAAATCATTTAAATACTGTGTTGGTGATTTTCCATACTCTTTTTGTATATCTTCATTTTCTTTTTCGGTTTCAGACAAATGAATTTGTATATCAACATTATATTTTTCAGATAAAGCAATTCCTTTTTTTATTACATCTGGCGGACAAGTGTAAGGAGCATGAAGAACTACGTTTACCTTTATTCTACCCTCTGCTTTATTATGATATTCCTTATATAGTTTTTCCGCTTCTTGTATTCTTTTGTCTGCCTCTTTCCCTTCAGATAGAATCGTTCTTCCAATCATTCCTCTAATTCCTGTCTCTTCCATTGCTTTTGCAACATCTTCCATGAAAAAGTACATATCACTAAAAGTAGTGGTACCACTTTTTAGCATTTCTATACAACCAAGTTTAGAAGAATAATAAACATCATCTGCCTTTAAATTATCTTCTATAGGCCATATTGCTTTTTGAAGCCAATCTTGTAGTTCTAAATCATCGGAATAACCTCTAAAAATAGACATACCCACATGATTATGACAATTGATAAGTCCTGGCATAACTGCTTGGTAAGATGCATCAATCGTTTCATCTGCTTCTTTTGTTATGTTTTTGTCTATTTGTATGATTTTATCGTTTTCAATTAAAATATCTTTTCTTTCTGGCACTCCCACCATGTCTAAAACAATACCATTTTTTATTTTTATTTTCATTATTTTACCTCTATTAAATCATATTCCTTATTTCCAATCCCTATTTTTACACCATGTTCGATTGCAACTTCCCAATTTGTTTCTGGGTGATTGATTGTAATATTATCTTTTCCTTCTACATGTTTTTCAATATGTTCTCCTAAATTACTATTTTTAAACGCCTCTTGTTTATTTACAGCTTCACTACATGCTAAATCCAATGCAACTGGATCAAATGAGGCAAACATACCTACATCTGGTACAATCGGAGTATCATTCTCACTATGGCAATCACAATTTGGTGAAACATCCATAACAAGATTAATATGGAAATTTGGTCTATCTTTTATAACTGCCAAAGTATATTCTGCAATTTTTTTATTTAAAATATCATTAGATTCATCACTTGCTGGATTGATAGCATCAAAATTGCAAACACCAATACATCTTCCACAACCTACACATTTAGTATGGTCAATTACAGCTTTTCCTGCTTCATTAAAAGAAATTGCTCCATGAGCACATTGTTTTTCACATTTTCTACATCCTACACATTTATTAAAATTGTTAATTGGTTTTCCATTACTATGCATTTCCATTTTTCCTGCTCTAGAGCCACAACCCATACCTAAATTTTTCAATGCGCCACCAAATCCAGTACTTTCATGTCCTTTAAAATGATTTAAAGAAATAATAATATCAGCATCCATAATAGCTCTACCAATTTTAGCCTGTTTTACATACTCTCCATCTATTTTAACTAATTCCTCATCTGTTCCTTTTAGCCCATCTGCAATAATAACATGACATCCTGTTGAAAAAGGAGAAAATCCATTTTCATAAGCAGCTTCCATATGATCTAATGCATTTTTTCTCCTTCCTACATATAAGGTATTACAATCTGTAAGAAACGGTTTCCCACCTAGTTCTTTTACTAAATCGGCAATTGCTTTTGCATAATTTGGTCTTAAATAGGATAAGTTACCCGGTTCCCCAAAATGAATTTTGATTGCAACAAATTTTTTATGGAAATCAATATCTTCGATTCCCGCTTTTTTTACTAATTTTACTAATTTTTGTAATAAATTCACTCCTGGTTTTGCTCTTAAATTCGTATAATATACTTTAGATTTTTCCATGATATCCCTCCCGTTTTTAGCATTTTATCATATTTTCTATAAGAAAACAATTCCTTTATTTGGTATATTTTCTTTTGAAATGCATATATTATAGTAATCTTTCTTTACAATTTCATCACATTTTTTTCATAAAGTTTTAGCAAAGTATTGACAATGTAATAGAAAAAGAGTATACTAAAAAAGTACCTAAATAAATATCGCGGGGTGGAGCAGTTGGCAGCTCGTTGGGCTCATAACCCAAAGGTCGTAAGTTCGAGTCTTACCCCCGCAACCAATTTTGAGGCTTTTAGCCTCTTTTTTTTATTTTAAAATATTTTATATTATTTTATAAAATGCCCTAGTATCAAGCATTTTATCTAAAAATAGTTTTACTTAATTTATTTTATTTTTTATTATTTTTTGCAATTTGTTACCAAAGTTGCTACCAAAAATTATTTTTTATAGCTAATGGTAGCACCTATATGCTACCATTAGTATTTTCAAGTATTACAGCTATTATCTCTATAAAAAAAATAAATTATCTTTCATAGGAATCTTTATCTTCCTTGTTCATATTTTCGATAAGATTTAATGGTTCATCTAAAGTTAATATATTTGCATTTGAATTATCAATTAAATTTTGTTCCATATAATATTCATTTACTTTTTCTAGTTCATTTCTCTTATACTTATCAAATACAGAAGTATAAGCATTTAATGTTACAGAAACATCAGTATGTCCCATAAGTTTTTGTAATACTACTGGACTCATACCTGCCTCTATTGCTCTTGTTGCATATGTATGTCTTAGACTATGTGTAGAAAAGTGTGGAATATCTAATTCATTTAATATTTTATTTAAAGACCAATTTAAAGTGCTTACTCTTGCATAATGTACAATAGGTGGTTTAAACAGTAAATGTTCATCATTGTTTGGCATATCTTTTGAAATTTGTAATTGCTCTATAATAAAAGGTTCTAATACTTTTGGAATTGGCAATATTCTATTTCCAGCTTTAGTTTTAGGAGAATCGCTCATAACTATTGTTCCATCTGCCAATTTTGTTAATGTTTTATTTACATTAATTAAATGATGAGCTAAATCAATATCTCCAGAATTTAATGCTAAAACTTCTCCAATACGAAATCCCATAAGTAATTGCATTAAGAAAGCATTTCTATAAGGAATATCTTTTATACTATGTTCTAATAAATAATTAATAAACTTTGATTCTTCATCAACTGTCATTGCTCTAACATCTTTATCTTTTTTTACACTTTTAGGTCTTATTACTTCTATCATAGGATTTTTACTAATATATCCTTTATTAAAAGCATATTTAAAAGCTTGTCCAAATTGTTCACTAAACTTTTTTAATGAAGAATTACTATATGTTTTAGACATTTCATTTAAAAATGCTTGTATTTCTTCAGATTTAATATCTTCAATATTTCTAAAACAAAATGGAGCTTTTTTTATTACATTAAGACTTCTTTTTACTCTGTCGTATTGTGCTTGCGAAATTAAATTAGCATTTTTCTTGTTATCTAAATTTGTAAGCATTAAATCAAATAAAGGAATACCATTGTTTTTAATGTAAATTGGATTTTCTCTACGATAATTTAATTGTTTTAAAAATTCTTCAGCATCTTCTTTTGATTTAAATGTTTTTGTTTTTTTTACATTTCTATCCTTCATTACATCATATTCCCAATATCGAGCCATCCATTTTTTACGATCATTTCTAAAATATATTGAACCACTTCCGGAGTTTATATTATTAGCCATGCTTTATATTCTCCTTTCCATTTTCCAAAGTAAATATGATAACCAACAAATTTGTTTTGGTTTAGTAAAAGTTATTGCTGGAAAATCTTTTCTTCTAAATAAATCGTTTGCATTATTTTGATTCATTCCTAAATCAGTTGCTACATCTTTTACTTTCATATTTGCAAATGGATTAATATTATATTTTTCAATTAATAATACAATTAATTTATTCTTATCAATTTCATTACTATTTTTATTGATAGAATCATTTAATAAATCAATATTTCTAATTAATTGCTCTTTGGAATTTTCTAATTTTTCATTAATTATTTTTTCTTTATCTTCTATATTCATCATCTCCCTTATTAAATTTATAGATTGTGCCTGTTTTTTCTAAAATTTCGTAGGGTATTTCTTGTTCTTTTATTGTATCTGTCTTTGTTTCTTGACTTTCCTTAATTCTCATTTCAACGGCAATTCTATCTTCATGCTTCAATCTATCTAAATGTTTTTCTTCCCAATTTTTTGCATAAATTTCTATTTCTTCTTCTTTTAGTTGTTCTTCTTTAGGTTGTCGTTCATTAATTTGTTTCAATGCTTCGAGAATAGAATATTCTCTTTTGTTGTCTGCATAATGTTTATATAATCTATCTTTAATATTCCAACCTTCAATAATATAAGTTCCGTTATCATAGTTGTCCGTATCCATTCTTTCATATCTACCAACACCTAAAGAAAGAGTTCCACCCAGAGTGTTTCCTATAACTTGACATAGCCTTGCCCACCCATATTCATCATCACTATCAGGACTTCTATATTGTTTTAAATCACAATATGCTAATACAGATTCTACAAATTCACGATAGCCATTCCAATGTAGATAAACTCCTAAATTTTTAGCATTGTTACTAATTACAGCTCTATCTCCCATTGTTACACCTCTCTTTCTTTTTTTCTGATAAAATATATTCTTTTTCCATTTCTTCAAAATCCTTTTCAGAATATTCTTTAAATAAACTTTTTTTCATATCTTCAAAGAATTGATTTAATTCATTTATTTCTTCTTGTATATTTTTATTTATTTTTTTCATATACTTAAATCATCTCCTTTTTTATTATCTAATTTTTGTTTAGTTAGATTAATATTTAATGATTTAAAAATATTTTGGTCTATAAATTCTTTATCTGCACCTTCAATTATTTCTGGTTTGTTTTTGGTAATCATATAGGCAATACAATCCGTAACATATCCTAAATTAACAAGTTCTTTAGCTCTTTCAAAAAAAGGTTTATCTGTTGTAGCTAAAAAAGCTCTTATGCAACCAGTATTTATACATCTATTTTTGATATATCCTCCGATTTGTCTATAACTCATATTAATAAATGTATTAGGTAATTCTTGAAACAACCTTATATTATTTGTTGCTGATGTTAATACTAAACATGAATAATTATTAGAATGTTTTACATCATACATTAGTCTTGCTAGTTCATTTCTTGAACTAATAGTTTTATGCAATAGGGGACTATCTTTAATTAATTCCTGTGAATTTAAAGTTGGCAAATAATCAATAAAAATATTATTGTTTGCTTTTAATTTTCCTGTTCTAGTATCTCTTTCAATCCATGCGTATGTTCCATGATCTACTATTATATGACCTTTAAATCCTTTAACATTTTTAGATAATCTTTCTGTAAGTATCATATCGTTTATACTTGCTTTTGCATTTCCAGATGGATGATTATGTTGTAAATAGTAACCATTAGCTCCAAGTCTATACATTCTTCTATTAATATCTTCGAATCCTTTTATAGTTTTTAAATAAGGGGTTTTAGCTTTTACTCTAAATACATTACAAGAGTTAGGAAGTTTAGATGTAATGGATTCATAGTTTATAATTTTATTATTTCGCATGTATATAATTCTAAATGTTTCAAACTTAGGATTT
>CALXRW010000029.1 GCA_944390965.1 uncultured Clostridia bacterium | reverse complement strand
TAAAGTAATTTATGAAAAAATGTAGGGGCGATTTTAATCGCCCGTTCTTCGAAGAAATTACTTAAAACAAGATATTTTTAGGAGGTTTACTTATGAAAAAAAGAATCACCATTTGTATATTTCTAATTATAATCGTATTTTTACTTTGTGGTTGCAAAGATAAAGAAAAAGAAGAAATTATACAAGCAGTACAAAATGAGCAAGCATCAGCAAACTCTGTACAAATAGAAGAAAACCAAGAAGAACAAGGGACACTTACTAAAAACTTGTTAAGAGAAGTGCTTGCAAAGCCTCAAGTCTATTTAAAATATAAAACACAAATGGACTTAGGAATGGGAGAAGAAGAAGTTACAGTTTCTTATGCTCTAATGGGAGATATGGAATATATTGAAACAGCAAGTTCTGTTAGTCATGTCAGCATGCTAGAGACACAAGAAGGAAATTATACTATAATGCATGACCAAAAAGTATATATGAAGACAACAGATGATGTGGATTTGGAACTAGATGGAGTAGGAGATGACAATATAGAAGACGAATTAGAAGATGCCAGATTTACATCAGGCAAAGAAACTATCAATGGTGTAGAATATGATTATGAGGAAATGTTTGAAGACGGAGAATATAGTAGATTCTATTATAATCCATCTACTAAACTATGGGAATATTGGAGAATCGGAGACAATCAACTACTAAAAATAGAAGAATATCGAAATGAAGTAGATGAAAATTTATTTAAAATACCAGAAGGATATGAAGAAGTAACTATGCCATAAAAATTAGGGAGAAAAAATGAAAAAGAAAATCATTATTGTATCAATTATAATAATTGCTGTCATATTAGTAGCGGGAATTTATCTAAGTACAAATATTGCGATAAATAAAAGAAATGTTTTGAAAAACGTAGAAGGGGAATATTCTAGTATCAAAATTACTGATTTTGATACTGCAAAACAATCCATTGATACAGAGAACATAAAAAACCATTTGCATATAACATCAATTGAAAATGAATTACAAAAGGATAAGAGTAGCACAATAGGCGATGTCCTAAATACATATAAATTTAAACAAATATATAATGGTATTGAAGTGTATCAAAAGGGAATTATTGTATATACAGATAAAGATGGAAATGCCAAAGGAATCATAGAAGATTTGCAAGACATAAAAGACTTAGATATTACTCCTAAAAAGACAATCGAAGATATAGATAAAATAATAACAAAGGAATATGGGCAAGAAGAAATAAAAGAAAAGAAACTAATCATATATCCAAATAAAAATACAAACACTTTGGCATACGAGTATGTAGTTGGTGAATTTGATGAAGTAGTAATAATAGATGCCAATAGTGGAAAAATTATATCAAATGGATTACAGATATATCAGATAGAAGAAAAAGATTTACAGCCATTCTTAAAAAATGGTGTATATGAATTAACAGACGAAAATAGAAGTTTGGTACTAGCTAAAACATCAGAACCAAATTTAAAAACAGGAAGAACAAAATACGAGAATTATGTAATAGAACAAGATGCAACGCTAGAATTAGAAGATGAAAAAGCCTTGGAAGGAATAATAACTCTACAAAAATGCTATGATTATTATAAAGATAAATTCTCTTATTATTCACTAAATGGAAATTATAATGACCAAGTAGAATTAACTATAATTCCAAATGTAAAATCATATGATTTGGGAAAAGACAGTAAAAATAATAATTTTGAAGATAATGCTTGTTTTATAGTGCCACAACACATACTTTTAGGAAGTAATCATTTATATAACTCGAATGTAGAAGTTTTGGGACATGAATATACTCATGGAGTATTTGCTTATAGATTAGGAATTACAGGAAATGATAAATATTCATTTGAAACAAAGGCATTAAATGAAGCATATGCTGATATAATGGGAATGTGTATAGAAGCCTATTATAATAATACAAATACAATAGATGGAATCATAAGTTCAGTTGATACAAGAAATATCAAAGATTCAAACCTTAAATATTCTTATTTAAAATTAAATAGTTTCACACAATTTAAAGACGAACATAAATATAGTACCATAATATCAAAAGCAGCATATTTGATGAGTGAAAACATGTCACTAGAACAGTTTGAAAAGTTATGGTTTAATTCAATGGAACTCTTGCCAAAAAATGCGACTTTTGCTGATTGTGAATATGCTGTAATAAGAGTGGCAGAAATGATGGATTTGGGAGAAGAAACTATAAATGCTATTAAAAATGCATTTTTAAGTGTTGGAATGCCTGAGTATGAAGAAATATTAGGAATCACATTAGATGTAACTGATGTATTAGATAATTTCCCAGGAATGAATAAGGAAAATGACATCTATATGGATGTATTAAATGGGAAAAAAGAATTTATAGATGAATATGATATTGTGATGAAAATAGATGATTATTTAAGTTCTATAGGAATGGAAAATCAAAGTATAGAATATACAATTTTAGATATGGATCAAGATGAAGATAAAGAAATGGTAGTTCTTTTTGGAGGAGAATATTATTTAATTTTTAATTATGAAGAGGAAAATGATACTGTATATGCTTTCCAAGATGTACTTAGAGGAATTTTAGGATTAAAAACAAATGGACTCTATGTAGGTTCTGGTGGAGCAGCAACTAGTGGACTAATGAGAAGTACATTTCAAAGAAATGAAAGAATTCAGGAGACACTAGCTGAAAGAGATTTTAATGTATTTAAAATTGGAGATAAAGCAGTAAGCGAGGCAGAATATAACCAGTATATGGAAAGTGAATATCAATCAAAAGAAGATGTAAAATGGACCACTTTTCAAGCAGGAGACGAATTAGATGGAAATGTGTATATATACATATATCCTAATTTAGGAATGGAAGTAGACGGCTCAAAAGAAATATTATATTTCGAAAAAGGAACAGTTACACTTCGAGAACAATATTTGGGTACCAAAAAAACAGGAACATATTCTATACAAGATGACAATGTAATTGTTACATATGCAAAAGAAACTCTATGGAATCAAGGATTGAATCAAAATGAAACAAAGGATATTTCTGAACAAGTTATTTATAAAATAGATTCTAATAATGTAGTAACAACCGAAGGAAATATTGAAAAAATATACATGAAAAACAATGGAAGATAAAAATTTACAATAATAGTTAAAGGTTAATCAATTACTTGACAAAAAATGAAAATAGGGTATGATTTCCAAAGAAAATCAAAAGGAGAAGGAGAAAATGAACAGAAACGGAAAGCGTTGGGAGAGTAACACACACACACACACACACAATATAATTTAATAAAAAAGAAAAATAATCGGAACTATCCATTTCGAGTGTTATTGTTATGCTCGAGATGGATAGTCTTTTTTTCATTTAATGAATAATGAAGAATGAATAGTGAATAATGAATGACATTAACTTAAGTGAAATATTTTCTCTATTTTAATTCCAATCATATATACCTATATTTTTTGAAGCATAAGCGTAAGGAGCCTAACGCTTACGGATTACTCTTTGAACTTTGAGAGTTTTGCGGATAAAATATAGGTATATATGGTTGATTTTCTATTCCTTTAACTTATAAATAGTTATATGGTATTACTTTATTTTTTTCATCTAAGTTAATTATTTTGTCATACATACATATTACGGCACCTTCCTGCACTTGGCTTACAGTTTCTAATACTTTAAAATTTTCAATCATATCTTTAGAAGGATTTGCAGTCTTTTTAATTTCCATTGGGTATAATTTACCATTTTCTTCAATAATTAAATCTATTTCTCTTTTCTCCTTATCTCTGTAGAAATACACAGGTGGGCGTAATTCTCCAGTATTATAATAACTTTTAATGATTTCTACAATAACATAATTTTCAAAGAAATTTCCAGCCATTGTTCCAGATTCTAATACCTCGCTAGTTTTCCATTTCGTTAGATAGGCTGCTAGACCTGTATCTAAAAAATATACTTTTGGTGTTTTTACAGCTCTTTTCATAATATTATTATAATATGGTTCAAGTACATAAACTATATTAGAGGCTACCAAAATAGATAACCATCTTTGTGCTGTTGGTATGGTTATTCCAACTTCATTTGCAATACTATTGAGATTTAACAATTGCCCAATTCGGCTTGCTAATGCAGTCATAAATTTTAAAAAGCTAAGAGTATCTCCAACTTGTGTTAAACTTCTTACATCTCTTTCAATATATGTGCTTACATACATTGCGTAGAACATGTCAACATCACTCTCTTCCTGATATAAAGCAGGCATTGAACCTTTATGAATAATATTCCAAATTTCGTTGTAAGAAATTTCTTTTACATGTTTTTTTCTTTTACTTAAATATTCTTCTGTTGGTAGGAATGGTTCATTAAATTCTATTTCTTTTATTTCTCTAAGACTTAAACCTAGCAAGTTTAAAATTCCAACTCTTCCAGCTAAACTTTCACTAACATCTTTCATTAAATGAAATTGTTGTGAACCAGTTAAATAGTAAAGAGATTTCTTTTCGCTATTATCTACTACCATTTTTATATATCTTAATAGATTTGGAGCATATTGTATTTCATCAATGATAATAGGTGGTTTATTTGCCTTTAGAAATAGTTCTGGTTCTTCCACTGCTGATTGATTTAAAATCATATCATCTAGTGTAATATAATTCATATTTGGATTCATATTTTTTAACAATGTTGTTTTTCCTACTTGTCTTGCACCTGTTACTAATATTGTTTTAAACATTTTTTCTTGTTTTTTAATTGCATTTTCAGCTAATCTTTTATAATATTTCATTAAATACCTCCGACTATAATAATATTTAATATTATTATAGTCAAAAAAATTATATTTGTCAATCTCTCTAAAAAAATATGATACATTATAGTAATAATTATTGAAAAAGTATTTCCACTAACAGAAAAATAATGCAAATAAGAAGTAATAAATCGTGATATAGTCGTATTTAATTAAAGTTAATCTACTACTTGACAAAGAAATGAAAATAGGGTATGATTTCAAAAGAAAATCAAAAGAAGAAAGAAAAAATGAACAGAAGCGGAAAACGTTGGGAGAGTAACACACAATATAATTTAATAAAGAAGAAAAATAATCGGAACTATCCATTTCGAGTGTTATTGTTATGCTCGAGATGGGTAGTCTTTTTTTCATTTAATGAATAATGAAGAATGAATAGTGAATAATTCGTTCATTTTCTGGGTCGCCGAGGGTGGCGACCCCTACATGCACAACAAACCATTTTGGAACATAATTTATATTTTATGATTATTCAAGATTAACCACTACGCCCAAAAGATTCACTATTCATTATTAAAACATGTGTAGGGTTTCGTGCGACATAAGCGACCGATGCCTCGAAGAATTTGCTAAAATGTATGGGAGATTTTAATCGCCTGTGCCCAAAGGAATTGCTTAAAATGTAGGGGCTCGTCTTGACGAGCCCAAAAGAAAATAGAAGAATCCTAAATGGAATAAAAATAGAAATGGAGGAAAAGGAGAAATGGAGAAAAAACAGGTAAGAAGGGAAAAAGGAATCACATTAGTTGCTTTAGTAATTACAATCATTGTGTTAATCATTTTAGCAGGAGTAGCAATAATGACACTAACAGGAGAAGAAGGTATATTAACAAAAGCAAAAGAATCGCGAATTAGCACAGAACTATCTGCATACCAAGAAGAATTAGAAACCTATAAAGCAAGTAAATACTTAGAAAACAATACCTTTTTGGAATCCACTTTAACAGCAGGAAAAGAAAGTTTAACATATTATACACAAGACGGAAAAGGAGAAGAAACTGGAAACATTAGAACCATTTTAAAAAATATAAGTGATGAATATTTTGAAAAATTAGAAGTAGTAAAGGGAGAACTTTTAATTAATACCAAAGATAAAATAGAAATTAAAATAGCACAAAGTTTAGGAATAGCAGTAAATCCATATGATATTAAAGATGGGGTATTACAGTCATCAGATGGGAACTTGTTATTAATGGATCAAGCAACAGGAACATTAACCATACCAGACTCTGTAACAGCAATAGGAGAAGGAGCATTTGCCAATGTAGAAGGATTAAAAACGATAATCATACCAAGTACAGTAAAAAGAATAGAAATGAATGCATTTAGAAGTAATCAAACATTAGAAATGGTAATTATGCAAGAAAAAGATGGACAGGGTGTAGAATATATAGGAAGCTTTGCATTTATGGAATGCCCCAATTTAACAACAGTGCAAATGGCAAATAGTGTGAAAGAAATGGAGGTTCAAGTATTTTATGGTTGCCAAAATCTTATCAATGTTAATATATCTACACAATTAAAAGTGATATCAGGCTATACTTTTCAGAATTGTGGATTTAAAGAAATAGAATTACCAGAAGGTGTAAATGTGATAAACCCATATGCCTTTTATAATTGTTCTAATCTAACCACAATTAAATTTCCTAGTACAGTTTATTCCGTGTATGGAACTGCATTTTTAGAATGCAGAAATTTAAAAAATATAGAAATAGCAGAAGGAAATAAAAACTTAATATTAGAAAATGGAATTTTATTATGTGAAAATGATATAAATAAACAAACAGAAATGATTATCATATTAGAAGAAGCTATAGATACAGAAACCAATACCTTTGTTGTGCCAGATTCTGTAACATTATTACAGGATGAAATATTAAATCAATATACTAATATTAAAACAGTGCAAATTCCAACAAGTGTTCAAACGATATCTCCTTTATTTATTGGAAAAGAAGTAACAAATGTAGTCATTGCAAACAATCCTAGATATGAAGTAATTGGTAATGCCGTATATACAAAAGGAACAGAAAATGAAGCTGTTACCATGGTGAGATATTTTGGAAATGAAGAAATAGTAAATGTAAAAGAAGGAACTGAGATAATAGGAGAATATTGTTTTCAAGATAAAAATTTAAGTCAAATCATTCTCCCAGAAACTTTAGAAGAAATAAAACCCCAAGCTTTTTTGTATTGTAATAATTTAAAAAGCCTTTCACTAGGAGAAAAAGTAAAAACATTTAATTCAATGTCAATCTACGGAAGTGGAATAGAAGAAATTATTCTGAGTGAAAATCATCCTTATTTTAGAATTGAAGAAGGAGCTATTTGTAATGGAGAAAAAGTAAAGGCACTATATAATAAAGAAGGAACAGTATTTATTTCTCCATTAAAAGTATTAGAAACGATAGAAACTTATGAAATTCCAAGCAATGTAGTAGAGGGGATTGAAGTAAAAGAAATTGCAGATAGAGCGTTTCATAATCAAAATCAGATGAAAAATATAGTAATCCCTAGCACTGTACAAAAAATAGGTGATAGTTTTAATTTTTGTTCATCACTAGAAAAAATAGAAATTCCTAATAGTGTAACAACAATTCATAACGATTGTTTTAGTAATGCAACCAATTTAAAAGAAATTATCATTCATAACACAGAAGGAAGTATTCCAGGACAACCATGGGGATGCATCTATGGAGATAAAGCAATTTATTGGGTAGGAAATTAAAAACAGACAGAGGGATGGCAATGTCATTAAGTTAAGTGAAATATTTTTCTACTTTAATTGCAACCATATATACCTATATTTTAAAGCAAAAGCTCGAACAGCCTGCTGCTTACGGATTACTCCTTGAACCTTGAGAGTTTTGCGGATAAAATATAGATATATATGGTTGATTTTCTATTTTCTTAACTTAATAACATTGCTGTCCCTTTTCTGTTGCCATTTAAAACTTATTTTTTTATTCTTAAAAATTTTTCAAAAAAACTATTTATTTTTTTTAATTTAGTATATAATACAGATAGAAAATTACGAAGGAGGAATGAATATGTTAAAATCAAACGTAGGTTGGAGCACGAATGAAGACAGTTATATGCAAGGAAAGGACTCAGCTGCTAAAGCAGTGGTAGACTTAGTACAAACTAAAGTAGCATTTCTATATACATCTGTAGATAGTAATGTAGCAAAAGTATTAGAAGGAGCAAAAGCAGAATTAGGAACAGCACCAATGATTGGATGTACCTCTAGTGGAGGAATTATTGTACCAGATGGATTTATTTCTGGAGAAAAAGGATTTACCGGAATTTTAGCTTTAGGAGATGAAGAATTAACTGTTGGTGTAGCAGGTTCTAAGAAACAAAAAACAGCTAGAGAAACAGGAAGAAAAGTAGCAAAAGAGGCAATGGAAAGAGCAGGGAAAGACTGCGTTCCAGCATATTTTTACATGGTAGCTTCCTCAGGAGAAGAAGAGGAATATGTAAAAGGAATTGAAGATGTGATTGGAAGAATTCCTTTCTTTGGAGGTAGTGCAGCAGATAATACAGTAGAAGGAAAATGGAGTATTTACACAAATGATGCCATTTTTTCTGATGGTGTTGCTGTTGCATTTTTCTATACATCAAAACCAATGGCAAATGTTTATACAGGAGCTTATCATGAAACAACTAATGCGGGAATTATTACAAAAATAGAAGGAAAAAGAACTCTAGTAGAAATTGATGGCACACCAGCAATTAAGAAATATGCAGAATGGACAGGGAAAAAAGAAAAAGACCTAGATGCTAATAACTTATTAGTAGCTACTATTACAGAACCATTAGGAGTAAAAGACCCATTAGGAGATTTAATTGCAATTCGTCATCCAATGTTTGGAAATAAAGATGGTTCTATGAATATAGGAGCAAACTTGGCAGAGAATACAGCAGTGATTCAAATGGAAGCTACAGTTGATGAATTAATCGAATCTACAGGAAAAACATTAAAAGAAGTAAAGAAAGAGTTGCCAGGAGAAATGGGAGCACTTTTACTAGTACATTGTGGTGGAAGAAAATTAGGAATAGGAGATAGAATTGACGAAGTTGTAAAACAATTAAAGAAAGAGGCAGGAAATGTTCCATTTATTACGATCTTTACTTTCGGAGAATATGGAGTAAAAGAACATAGTAGAAATACATGTGGAGGTTTAATGCTATCATTTACAGCTTTTGGTAAATGAAGAGCAGATGAGGCACCATATTGTGCCTATGAAGAAAAAAGGAGGAATGGTATGAAAAACTTAATTGGATATGACTGGAAAGAATCTTCTAATGGAGCAACCATTGATGTAACAAACCCTGCAACTGGAGAATTAATTGATACTGTACCAAATGTGAGTTTAGAAGATGTTGATGAAGCTGTTAAAATAGCAAAAATAGAACAAAAAAAATGGCAAGAAGTTTCTATTTATGATAGAGCAGAAAAATTATATCAATTTGTGAATTTAGTGGAAAGAGACAAAGATAGACTTGCTAAATTATTATCTGATGAAACTGGAAAACCAATTAAAGAAGCATATGGGGAAATTGCCAATGTAAAAATTGGAGTAAGAGGATTTGTAGAAAGAGCAAAACACTTATATAATGAAAGTATTCCAGCAGGAACAGAAGCAGGACAAGAGAAAACAATGCAAATTACAGTAAGACAACCAATTGGTGTTATTGCTGCCATTATTCCATTTAATTTTCCAAGTGATTTGTTTTGCCAAAAGGTTCCACCAGCATTAATGATGGGGAATAGTATTATTGTAAAGCCATCTAACTATAATCCACTTACCTTAATTGAATATGTAAAATTAATGTTAGAAGCAGGTGTGCCTGCAGGATGTATTCAAGTGCTAACAGGAGATGGACCAATTGTTGGACAAGCATTAGCAAGACATCCAGGAGTACATTTAGTATCTCTAACAGGAAGTACAGCTGCAGGTATTCAGACAATGGGAACAGCTTCTCAAAACTTAACACATGTTATGTTAGAATTGGGAGGAAATGATGCTTTCATATTCCTAGAAGATGGAGACATGGATTTAGCCATTAAAGAAACAATTTGGGGAAGATTATACAATGGTGGACAAGTATGCTGTGCAAGTAAAAGATTTTTGATCCATCGTAGTAGGAAACAAGAATTTATTGATAGAATGAAACAAGTAATAGAAAACTTAAATGTAGGAGACCCAGCTAATCCAGAAACAGATATGGGACCATTAATTAATGAAAATGCAGCCAAAAGAGTAGAAGAACAAGTAAATAAAACAGTAGAACAAGGTGCAACAATAATATGTGGAGGCAAAAGAGATGGAGCTTATTATTACCCAACAATTCTAGACAATGTAACAAAAGATATGGATATTGCAAAAGATATGGAGGTATTTGGACCTGTCATTCCAGTAATTGCATTTGATGATGTAGAAGAAGCAATCAAAATTGCGAATGATTCTTCTTATGGACTATGTGGTTGTGTTATTACAAAAGATTATTCTTTAGGAATGAAAATAGCAAATAGATTAGAATGTGGAGGAGCTATTGTAAATGGAGCAAGTTTCTACCGCTCTTTCGAAATGCCATTTGGAGGATGGAAACATAGTGGAATTGGCAATGAAGGAGTATTAACTACCTTACAAGAAATGTCAAGACTAAAGACGATTATTTTAAAGAATATTTTATAGCTTACCAAAGAAAAACATATAAAAATGAGACAATAAGAAAGGATTGTGAAAAAATATGGCAGTAAAATTTGTTTTAAACGAAACATCTTATTTTGGAAAGGGTGCAAGAGAAGAACTTTCAGGAGAAATTAAAAAAAGAGGATTTAAAAAAGTATTTTTGGTATCAGATAAATCTTTAGTAGAAGCAGGTGTAGCAAAAAAGATTGAAGAAATATTAGAAAAAGCTGGAATCCCTTATACATTATATTCAGAAATTAAGCCAAACCCTAATATTCAAAATGTTACAGATGGTGTAAAAGCATGCAAAGAATCAGGAGCAGATGTAATTGTTGCTGTTGGAGGAGGCTCTAGTATTGATACGGCAAAAGGAATTTCTATTGTAATAGCAAACCCAGATAGAGCAGATATCAAATCTTTAAATGGAGCATCTAATACAGTAAATAGAGGTATGCCAATTATTGCATTACCTACAACAGCAGGAACTGCAGCAGAAGTAACCATTAATTATGTTATTACAGATGAAGAAAGAAAAATAAAAATGGTATGTGTTGATCCAAATGATATTCCAATTTTAGCGATTATTGACTCTGAATTAATGGCATCTATGCCAAAAAGCTTAGCAGCAGCAACAGGAATGGATGCATTAACACATGCAGTAGAAGGATATATTACAAAAGCACATAATGAAATGTCAGATATGTTTCATATGAAAGCGATTAAAATGATATTTAAATATTTGCCAGCAGCAGTAAATGAAAAAGATGACGAAGCAATTGAGATGATGGGAATGGCACAATATATTGCAGGAATGGGATTCTCTAATGTGGGCTTAGGTATTGTACACTCTATGGCACATCAATTAGGAGCTGTTTATGATACACCTCATGGAATTGCTAATGCAATATTACTTCCAACGGTTATGAGATTTAATGGAGAAGTATGTTATGAAAGATTCAGAGATATTTTAATTGCTTTAAATGTACCAGCAGAAAATCTTTCAAAAGAAGAAGTAATTGAAACATTTGTAAAAATGATAAAAGAACTATCAGAAAAAGTAGGAATTACACAAACTGTATCTGAAGTAGGAGGAAGAAAAGAAGATTTTGAAATGTTGGCAGAAAAAGCAATGGAAGATCCATGTAAACCAGGTAACCCTAGAGAAGTAACAAAACAAGATTTCATCGATTTGTTTGAAAAAGCATATTAAAAAACAATCAAGAAAGAGCCGGAAATATTTCTGGCTCTTTTTGTAACGAAAAGCGAAAAAATACGTCGTATAGAAAAGGAGGTAGAACCATGCAGAATATGGAGGAAATTTATCAACAATATTTTACAACAGTGAATAAATACTTATTCTGCCTAACACATGATAATGATATCTCTGAAGAACTGACACAAGAGACTTTTTATAGAGCAGTAAAAAAAATCAATACTTTTAAGGGAGAATGTAAAATATCTGTATGGTTGTGCCAAATTGCTAAAAACCTTTGGTATGACGAATTAAAAAAACGAAAAAGAATCGAGGATTTAAAAGAAGAAGAATTCTTTAATCTAGAAAGCAAAGAACAACTTGAACAAGATATAATTACAAAGGATGAAAAATTAAAGTTATATCAAAAAATACAAAAATTAGATGAAAAAACCAAAGAAGTTTTTTATTTAAGACTAACAGGAGAACTGAGTTTTAAAGAAATAGGAGAAGTTTTAAATAGAAGTGAAAATTGGGCAAGAATTGTATTTTACAGAGGAAAACAAAGATTAAAGGAGGTGGAGGAAAATGAAGGATTGTAAAATTGTACAAGACTTATTACCAAATTATGTTGAAAATTTAACAACAAAAGAAACCAATCAGTTCATAGAAAATCATCTAGAAAACTGTAAAGATTGTAAAGCAATGTTAGAAAATATGAAAGGGAAATTACCAACACAAGAAAGAGAGAAAAAAGAAGTAAATTACATGAAAAAGTTTCATAAAAAGTTAAACATACTAAAAGGCATAATAATTATCATTCTAATTGTTTTTATTGCAGTAATAGCAAGAAGAACAGTAATTATGGTGAGTCTAGCGAATAAAGCAGAGGAAATTCGTAGGAGTGATAATTATTATGCAAAATTACATTCTTATCAAGGGGACACCTTAACAGTAACAGAAAGCTATCACAATGGGGAAGATTATCTAACCACGATGAATTGGTTTTCAACACAGGATGGAAATAGAAAACTTATTTTTTATCAAAATGGAGAAGAGAAAATCTTTTTAAGTGAAATAAATGGAGAAAAACATGAATTAAACCCTGAACAAATACAAGGTATGGAAGTAAAACCAATTACTTATGTTTTAGAAGATTTTTGGAGCAATTTACAATGTGCATTTGTTGTAGGAATTAAAAGTACTTATTGTAATGGAAGAGAATGTTACTTACTAGTAGGAGACGGATATGAAAGATATATTGATAAAGAGACAGGGCTAGTGATTAGGAGCATAGAAAAATCTACAGATGACGCAAAACGAGAAACAGATTTTATTGTAGATTATGAGTATCAATTTAACCAAGTAACAGAAGAGGATATGGTAAGGCCTAATATATAAAAAGATAGATAAAATCTTTTAAAATATTGAGCAAAAAATTAATTTTTCTATGAGATTTCTATCCAGCTCATGAATTATATTTTTCATAGAATTCCTAAAGTACATGGAAAAATCCTGTAATAGAAGGATGCTAGGATTTCTAATTTAAAATTTAAGCTCATGAGCTGGGTAAAAAGTAGTGTTTCTTGCTTTAAAAGAAAAATTTATACAAAAATGTTCCAAATAAATGTGGTAAGCATACAAGTAAGAATTCCACAAACAGTTGGAATGAGAAAAGAAACAATGGTCCATTTTAAGCTACCAGTTTCTTTTTTTATAGTTAGTAATGTTGTGCCACATGGAAAATGCATTAAAGTAAAGAGCATAACGTTAATAGCAGTAAGCATGTTCCAGCCATTTTGCATTAAAATGGTACCTATGTGGGAAGCATCTTCTAAATTTACTAAAGTTCCCGTTGCCATGTAACTCATTAAAATAATTGGTAAAACGATTTCATTTGCAGGAATTCCTAAAATAAAAGCAGTAAGAATATAACCATCTAATCCCATAAGCTTAGCAAATGGATTTAGAAAATTAGCAATATAGGTGAGTAAACTTATATCATAAATATTAATATTACTAAATAACCAAATGATAATTCCAGCAGGTGCTGCAATGCTAATAGCTCTACCTAATACAAATAAAGTCCTGTCAAAAATAGAACGAATTAAAATTTTTCCAAATTGAGGTTTCCTATAAGGCGGAAGTTCCAAAATAAAAGTAGATGGGAAACCTTTTAAAATAGTTTTAGAAAGTATTTTAGATATTAGTAATGTCATAAAAATACCAATTAAAATCACAAATAATACAATTAAGGTAGAAATAAGAGAAGAAGCTTCTCCAAAATTGCTTGCAAAAAATATAGTGGCAATGGTAATAAGAAAAGGAAATCTACCATTACACGGAACAAACACATTTGTTAAAATCGCAATTAATTTTTCTCTAGGAGAATCAATAATT
This sequence comes from uncultured Clostridia bacterium, assembly GCA_944390965.1. Taxonomy (GTDB): domain Bacteria; phylum Bacillota; class Clostridia; order TANB77; family CAG-508; genus CALXRW01. Next base: position 5,927 of record CALXRW010000029.1, on the reverse strand, counting down.
CTACAACCAACAACTCCAGCAGCATTACAACCAAATCCCATGCACATGGCAGTAACAATATGGTAATAAAAACTGCAAAAGAATTAATAGAATTAGTAGAAAAGTATTTAAAAAATAAATAATAGAATGTAAATATGATTCTAAGTACTAGTACGAGCCTCTTTTTAATAGTTATTAAAAAGAGGCTTGCTTTATGAATGAAAAATATCTTAAATTAAAAATAGAATCTGTAATGAATAAAATACTTTATCAAAAAGGAATTATTACTAAAGATATGTATGAAAAAACTGCACAAAAAATTGATAAACTTTTGCTAGGAGAATGAAGTAAAGGGGGAATTTTTTGACATTATATGAAATGAAACAAGCTTTTTTAGTAGGAAAAACGATTTACGACTTGCCATTAAAAGTTTCATATTATGCAAGAGTATCTACTGAAAAAGAAGAACAGATGAACTCTTTAGAGAATCAAGTAGCTTTTTTTGAAGATTATATTAGAAAGAATAAGAATTGGACCTTTATTTGTGCTTACATAGATGAAGGAATAACAGGAACTTCTTCTTTAAAACGTGATAACTTTATGAGAATGATAGAAGATGGTAAACAAAAAAAGTTTGATCTATTGGTTACAAAAGAGGTATCTAGATTTTCTCGTGATACCATCGACAGTTTGTATTATACTAGAAAGTTACTAGAATACGATGTTTGTGTCTATTTTTCATCAGACAATATTATAACAGCGTCTAATGATGGAGAATTAAGGCTAACCATTATGTCTAGCATGGCACAAGACGAAGTTCGTAAAATATCAGAAAGGACAAAATTTGGCTTAAAAAGGGCAATAGAAAAAGGAACAGTTTTAGGAACAGATAATATTTGGGGATATAAAAAAGAAAAAGGAAAACTTATAATAGATGAAACAGAAGCTCATATGATTAAGACTATTTTTAATATATATGCCAATAGTAAGATAGGACTAAAAAAATTATCTATTGAACTAGCAAACCAGGGATTTTATAACCATAACGGAAAACAAATGCATCAAAATACATTAAAAAGAATCATTCAAAATCCAAAATATAAAGGCTACTATACAGGAGGCATCTCTACTATTATAGATTATAGGACAAAAAAGAGAAATTTTTATCATCAAGATGAATGGAAAATTTATAAAGACTATGAAAAAATACCACCAATTATTTCAGAAGAATTATGGCAAAAAGCAAATGAAAAATTGCTAAGTAGAAGTAAAAATGCGAAAATGTATAGAAAACATCAAACAAAATATTTATTATCAGGTAAAATATTTTGTAAGAAACATCAATGTGCATTTGTGCGAAAAATAAAACATTATAAAAATAAAAAAGATGAGATTTATTGGTATTGTGGAAATTATCATCAAACAGGAAAGAAAGACTGTTTCCCAGCATGTTTAAAAGAACAAGAGTTATATGATATTTTATGGATAACTCTAAAAAAATGTATAGTGAATAAAGAAGAAATTTGTGAAGAATTAATATCATTTTATCAAGAATTTTCTAAACAAAATGAATCTGCCAAAAAAGAGGAAAAAATAAAAACAGATTTAAAAGTATTAGAAGAGAAAAAAGAAAAATTATTAGATTTGGCATTAGATAACTTTCTCACTAAAGAAGAATTTGAACAAAAAAACGTATCTATTAAAAAACAAATTGCTATTTTAAAAAAAGAATTAAAAGAGCTGGCATATGAAAAAATAAAACTACAAACAAAGAAGATAGATAGTAAAATTTTAAAGGAAACTATTTTAAAAGAATTAAATATAACAAAAGATAATTTAGAATATTATATAGAAGGATTATTAGACAGAATAATGGTAGAAACGAAAAAAGAAAATAGAGTTCAAGCAAACTTAAAAATGATACTTTTGGGGAATCAAATCATAAAATATGATTTGAGAAAATAAAAGAGAATTCTCTGTTTCCACTGACAGTGAAAAAATAAATAAAAATTAAAAATACTATTGACAATTGAGTATTCATTCAACTATAATATAGTAAAGCTGAATGAATACTCAATTGTTTTTTTGAGAGGAGGAAGATAGAATGTCAATTAATGAATATATGTGTGATTGTAATATTATTCATGAAGATGTCGTAAAAAATACTTTAAATAAAATGCCAGAAAAAGAATTGTTTCAAAAATTAGCGGAATTTTTTAAAATGATAGGTGATCCAACAAGAACTAAAATACTTTTTGCCTTAGATCAAAATGAAATGTGTGTATGTGATATAGCAAATGTTTTAGGAATGACAAAATCGTCTATTTCACACCAATTGGCAACTTTAAAACAGAGTGGAATTGTAAAATACAGAAAAGAAGGAAAAGAAGTTTATTATACATTAGATGATGACCATGTACAGCAAGTTTTTGAAATTGCTATTGAACATATACAACATAAGGAAAGAGAAGAAAATAAATAATGGGATATAGTAAAGTAATTTATGAAAATAGTAGGGGCGATTTTAATCGCCCGTGTGCTTCGAAGAAATTACTAAAAGTGATAGGAGGAAGAAAAAATGAAATGTAAATGTAAAATAAAAGGTTTAGATTGTGCAAATTGTGCAGCAGAACTAGAAAGAACAATTCAAAAAATAGAAGGTGTAACTATGGCAACAATTAGTTTTATGGCAGAAAGAATGGAACTAGAATATGATGAAAACAGAAAAGATGAAATCATAAAAGAAGTGATAAAAGTAATCAAAAGAGAAGAACCAGATGTAGAGATCGAAATGCTTTAAGGGGGCAATGATACCATGAAAAAGAAAGGGATAAAGATTATCTTAGCACTAATATTGTTTCTATTTGCTATGATCGTAAAGTTTGAAAACGAATGGATCAATAATGCTATATTTATTGCCAGTTATATAATTGTTGGATTTGAAATTGTAAAAAAGGCAATCAGAAATATAGTTAGAGGTAAAGTGTTTGATGAAAATTTTTTAATGACGATTGCAACTTTAGGAGCTTTTGGAATTGGAGAGTTTCCAGAGGCAGTAGCAGTAATGCTATTTTATCAAGTAGGAGAACTATTCCAAAGTTATGCAGTAGATAAATCCAGAAAATCCATTAGTAGTTTAATGGATATTAGACCAGATTTTGCAAATGTTTATAGAAATGAAAAAATAGAAAAGGTAAATCCAGATGAAATAAAAATAGGAGAAGTAATTATTGTAAAACCTGGTGAAAAAGTTCCACTAGATGGTAATATTGTAGAAGGAAAAACCGCATTAGACACAAAAGCACTAACAGGAGAAGCTATGCCAAGAGAAGTTAGGGAAGGGGATGAAATCCTAAGCGGATGCATTAATTTAAATGGTGTCATTAAAATAAAAGTAAAAAAAGAATATGGAGAATCTACAGTAAGTAAAATACTGGATTTGGTAGAGAATGCTAGTAGTAAAAAATCGAAATCAGAGAATTTTATTACGAAATTTGCAAGATATTATACACCAATTGTTGTGATAATCGCTTTATTACTTGCCATAATTCCACCAATTGTTATGGATAATGCCACTTTTTCAGATTGGATTTACAGAGCTTTATCATTCTTAGTTGTATCATGCCCATGTGCATTAGTTATATCGATTCCACTAAGCTTTTTTGGTGGAATTGGGGGAGCATCTAAGATGGGAGTACTAATAAAAGGAAGCAACTATTTGGAAGCTTTATCAAATACAGAAATAACTGTTTTTGATAAAACAGGAACATTAACAAAAGGCGTTTTTGAAGTGCAAAAAGTAAATGCAATAGGAATTTCAGAAGAAGAGCTATTGAAAATAGCTGCTTATGCAGAAAATTATTCAAATCATCCAATATCAAAATCCATAAAACAAGCATATAAAAAGGAAATTGATGAAAAACAAATTGCAAATTACGAGGAATTAGCTGGCTTAGGAGTTGCTGCGAGAATTGAAGAACAAGATGTTTTGGTTGGTAATGAAAAATTAATGAAAGAAAAAGGAATTCAATTTGAAAAATGTAATGAAGTAGGAACAATTCTATATATTGCGATAAAAGGGAAATATGCAGGATATATCTTAATTTCAGACACGATAAAAGAAGATGCAAAAAGTACAATACAAGAACTAAAGAAAAATCATATAAAACAAACGGTAATGTTAACTGGAGATAAAAAAGAAGTAGGAGAAAGCGTAGCAAAAGAAATTGGAATAGATATGGTTTATACGGATTTATTGCCAGATGGAAAAGTAAAAAAGGTTGAAGACTTGCTTAAAACAAAATCTGAAAAAGGAAAATTAGCATTTGTTGGAGATGGTATTAATGATGCTCCTGTTTTAGCATTAGCTGACATTGGAATGGCAATGGGTGGACTAGGCGCAGACAGTGCCATTGAAGCAGCAGATATTGTAATTATGACAGATGAACCTTCTAAAATTGTAAAAGCAATAAAATTATCTAAAAAAACAATGAGAATCGTAAAAGAAAATATCATTTTTGCCATTGGTGTTAAAGTATTTGTTCTTATTTTGGCAGCTCTTGGAATATCTACAATGTGGCAAGCAGTATTTGCAGATGTAGGAGTTTCTGTGATAGCGATTTTAAATGCTTTAAGAGCTTTAAGGGTCAAAAATAAATAATACATTTTATGGGAAAAATATCTTTACGATTATTTTAAATCGATATATAATAGAAAGGAATAATTTGGAAAGGGAGGTAATTCAAAATGAAAGAAACAATACTACATGTAAAAGGAATGGTTTGTGGGGGTTGTGAAAATAGAGTAAAAAATGCTTTAGGAGAAATAGAAGGAGTTCAAAAAGTAGAAGCAGATTTCCAAACAGGAATCGTAAAAGTGCTAGCGAAAGAAACTGTAACAAAAGAATCTATGGAAGAAACAATAACAGATATTGGGTTTGACATAGTGAAAGAAGGTTAAGAATGAAGAAGATTGTGTTATCAATTGAGGGAATGACATGCAGTGCTTGCTCAAATGGTTTAGAAAAATATTTAAATAAACAAAATGGAATAAAGCAAGCTCAAGTAAATTTAGTAATGGCAAATGCAAGTATTGAATATGACGAAAAAGTTCTAAATATTGAGAACTTAAATGAATTTGTAAAAAAGGCAGGATTTAAAAGCTTAGGAGAATTCAAGGAAATAAAAATTGAAGGAAAAAATAAAAAAGAAAAGAGAAAATTCATATTTTTTACAATACTTGCTATTATCTTTATGTATATTGCAATGGGGAACATGGTTCATTTACCAAGTCTTCCATGGATAGATGCAAATACAAACCCAATTGGTTATACATTGTGTTTATTTTTCTTTGCTATTTTATTTATGATATATGGGTTTGACGTGTTAAAAAATGGATATAAAAATTTGATTCATGGATCGCCAAACATGGATACTCTTGTAGGAATTGGAGTATTGAGTAGCTTTTTATATAGTATCTACAGTATGGTATTAGTAATCAATGGAGATCATGCTGCTATTCATCATTTATACTTTGAATCTGCAGCCATGGTTATCTATTTTGTAAAATTAGGTAGATATTTAGACGGAGTAAGTAAAGATAGAACAAAAGAAGCAATTCAACAACTAGTGAAAATAACCCCTGATAGAGCTACTATAAAAATAGAGGGAAAAGAAAAAGTAGTAACCATTGACGAAGTAAAAAAAGGTGATATTGTCGTTACAAAACCTGGGGAAAGAATTTCTGTTGATGGGGAAATTGTAGCAGGTAAAGCACATTTTGATGAATCTTTTATTACAGGAGAGAGCAAACCAGTAAGTAAAGAAGTTGGAGAAAAAGTAATTGCAGGAAGTATTAATTATGATGGTTATGTAGAATACAAAGCAGAAAAAATAGGAAAAGAATCTACAATATCAGAAATAGTAAAATTAGTAGTAGAAGCAAGTAAT
>CALXRW010000028.1 GCA_944390965.1 uncultured Clostridia bacterium | reverse complement strand
ACTGCATTTAATCGTACAAATTGCTTTTACTTTACAGAATTGCTTTTAACTTTTCACTTGACGTTTAAAAAAAATTTCAAAAAAGTATTGTAAATTTGTTTCATTTAAATATATAATAGAAAAGAATCAAATAAATCATGACTAAAATGGAGGGAATACTTTGAGAAAATATTTCGGGACAGATGGAATCAGAAGAATTGCAAATTCTGACTTAACACCAGAACTAGTATATAAAGTTGCAAAAGCAGGAGCATATGTTTTATCTAAACATTTAGATCATACACCAACCATATTAATAGGAAGAGATACAAGAATTTCAGGAACATTGATAGAAAGTGCCATGACAGCAGGATTTTTAAGTTATGGTGCTAATGTAAAATTATTAGGAGTTATACCTACACCAGCAGTTGCATATCTTACCAAAAAATTAAATGCAGATGCCAGTGTTGTAATTTCAGCATCACATAATACTTATGAATTCAATGGCGTAAAATATTTTAGTAATAAAGGAATGAAAATACCAGATGATATAGAAGAAGAAATTGAAGAAGTTATGGAATCTGGGAAAATCAATGAATTAATTGCAATAAATGATAAAATAGGAATATCAGAAGTAAGAGAAGACTTAATTGATGAATATCTTTATTTCTTTAGAAAAAATTTTGAAGAAAATATAGAAGAACATTTAAGAAACGATTTTAAAGTGATATTAGATACTGCAAATGGAGCAACTTATAAAATTGCGGAAAAAGTATTTAAAACACTAAAAATACCTTATGAAATTATAAATAACACGCCAGATGGTATTAATATTAACCAAAATTGTGGTTCTACTCATTTAGAGGGCTTAATACAAAAAGTAATTGAAACAAAAGCAAGTTTAGGAATAGCATATGATGGAGACGGAGATAGGTGCTTAGCAGTAGATAATGAAGGAAATATAATAGACGGAGATATTATTTTAGCGATTATATCAAATTACTTGAAAGAAAAAGAAAGACTAAATAAAGACACCATTGTTGCAACTGTTATGAGTAACTTGGGACTAAATAAATATGCAGAAGAACATAAAATGAATTTAGTACAAACAAAAGTAGGAGATCGTTATGTTTTAGCAGATATGTTAGAACATGGATATAATTTAGGGGGAGAGCAATCAGGGCATATTATTTTCCTAGACTATAATCCTACAGGAGATGGAATACTAACTTCACTTATGCTAATTCAAATTTTGTTAGAAAAAAATATAAAAGCAAGTGAAGCAAGAAAGGTTATTCGTATTTATCCACAAGTTTTAATTAATAGCAAAATTAATCCAGATAAGAAATCAGAACTAGAAACAGATTCCGTAATTCAAAAAGAAATAAATAAATTAAAAGAAGAATTTAAAGACAATGGAAGAGTATTAATTAGACCATCAGGAACAGAGCCTTTAATTAGAGTTATGATTGAAGGAGAAAATCAAGAATATATTACAAAAAAAGCACAAGACTTAGCAAATTTAATTTCAGAAAGGTTAAAGTAAAATGTAGATAGTGTAAAGTAATTTATGAAAAAATGTAGGGGCGATTTTAATCGCCCGTTCTTCGAAGAAATTACTTAAAACAAAAATTTAGAGGGGAGGGAAAAACAAGATATGCCAACTAATTCCCAAAAGTCAAACTCTAATAAAAAAGAGCAAGAAGAAAAGAATACAAAATTAAAAGAACAGATTTTACAATTTGAGCAACAAATAGAAAGAAATTATCCAGATTGTAAAGTAACTAATGTAACACAAAGAGAAATTCCTCTTAGTAAAGAATGGACAATACCAAATGCTGTTATTTTTGAAGTGACAAGTGAAAAGGGCGAAAACTTTTATGTAATTGCACATTATGATGGCAAAGAATTAAAACTAGAAGAAGCTGCCATGATAAGAAAAGATGGAGAAATTATTGTTAACAAAGAGTATGCAGACAAAGTAAATGATATGACAGCGGATAAGAGTAAAGATAGAGTATTAAAAACAGAAGAACGCAATTATTTAAAAGAAGAAAATGGAGAACTTAAAGTAATAACAGCAGAAGAAAAGGAAAAAGAAAGAGCTCAAAAAGAACAAACAAAGGATGAAATTGATAAAGCAATAAGAAAACACGAAAAAGAAGAAAGAAAAGAACCTGAAAAAGAAGAAGAACAACAAGAAAAAACAGAAAGTCCTCAAATAGAAGATTCTGATAAGGTTTTAAGAATTGTGAGAGTAAAAGAAGTAGAAGAATATTCTAAAATTTTAGGAAAAGATATTCCTCCAACAGCTGATATTTATATAGTAGAATATAGTGATAATAAATTTAGGACAGTAGTAAAACAGAATGGGAAATATGAAATGGTAGGAGGACTAGAATATCATAAATTAAATCAAGAAATTATATCAGGAGTAGAAGGACTTGAAAATCAAGTAAATGGTACAATAAGAGAAAACGAATTAACTGCTGGAAAAAGTACAGATGAAAATAGATATGATGTATTAGTAATTAATGATAAAACATTTTCCGAAAGAGAAACCATGATTAAATATGGAAGAGATGCACAAACAGACGTTAAAGACATTGAAATAAGAAGAAATGGAAAACACATTAAAGTATTAGACTCAGAAGGACTTTATCCAGATGAAATATCTTTAGAAGGAAAGCCAGTTAGAGTGTCTGAAGAACTAGAAGTAGAAGCCAAAAGAGAAAAAAGAAAAGAACAAAAACTAAATGAACAAAAAGCTAGAGAAGAAGAGGAAACAGGAGAAGAAAAAACGCTGTGGAACTCTTACTAAAGACGAAAATATTAATTTTTAATATTTAATATATAATAAAGGAGTGAAAAGAGTTATGCCAACAATTAACATTTCAAATCCCATTAATTTAGTACTATTATTAGCAGCAACAGTGTTATTAATATTTTTAGGGAAAGAAACTAAAAAAAGTTTAATTCCACAAATAGTATTATTTGTTTATGTTATTTTATTAGTACTACATGTAATCCAACTAATGGGAATGGGACCAGAAGATGCTGAATTAATTTCAACATTGTACAAATGCATTACTTTTGATTTCTTATTTATTCTAATGTCATTTATCTCATACTTATGGGTAGATGATATGGAAGCTAGACTAAAGAAGAAAAAAAGTATAGACAACAGCTTAGATTGGTTTTGGAAAAAAATTTAAAAATATTAGTTAGGCACTCTATTCATTAAAATTTAGAGTGCCTTTTAACTTTTAGGAGGAATGTTATGTATATTGTATCAATTTCTATTGAACACAGAGAAAAATGTGTACCAGAAGTACAAGAGGTATTAACCAGATATGGGGAAAATATTTCTACAAGATTAGGAATACATAATCCCGAAAAAGAAAATACAGGAGTGATTATTTTATCTTATGTGGGAGAAAATGTAAAAGAAATTGCTGAAGAACTAAATGAAATACCAGAAGTTACAGCTAATTTTATGGAAGTTTAAAACAAATTTGAAAGGAGAAAATAAGTTAGAATATGAATAAAAAAGCTTTATTTCAATTAAGCTATGGTGTATACATTGTATGTTCTCAATATGAAGAAAACTTTTCAGGGTGTATTATTAACACGACAACACAAATTACAGCAGAAGAAAAACCTAAAATTAGTATTGCGGTAAACAAAGAAAATTATACAAACGAATTAATACAAAAAAGTAAGAAAGCAAACATTTCAGTTTTATTGCAAACAACACCATTTGAATTTATTGGTAAATTTGGTTTTCGAACAGGAAGGGAATTCAATAAATTAGATGGGACAAACTATAAAATGGGAACAAATAAAATTCCTGTAATTACAGAAAATACGAGTGCTTATTTAGAATGCAGTGTATTAGAAAGTATTGATGTAGGCACACACACTTTGTTTATTTTAGAAGTAGATGATGCAGAAATTTTAGAGGAAAATTCAGTTTTGACATATGATTATTATCATAATGTAATCAAAGGGAAAACACCACCAAAAGCTTCTACTTATCAAGGAAATTAAGCAAAATTATGCATACAATTGAATAGGAAAGCAAATAATAAATTTATAATATAAAAAAGAAAGAGAGGAAATAAAAATGGAAAGAAAAATAAAAGTCGTTCAATATGGAACTGGAAAAATGTCTGTTTATACCATGAGATATGTGTATGAAAAAGGTGCAGAAATTGTTGGAGCTGTAGACGTAAACCCTAATGTTATTGGAAAAGACATAGGAGAAATCATGAATACAGAGAAAAAAGGAGTTGCTGTAACAGCAGCAGAAAATGCAGAAGAAATGTTAAAAAATACAAAACCAGATATTGTAATTGTAACAACTATGAGTCTATTTTCAGACGTAGAAGATGCATTATATCTATGTGCAAAATTAGGAATTAATGCTATCACTACCTGTGAAGAAGCATTTTATCCAGCAAACTCTAACCCAAATGCAACAGAAAAAATCGATAAAATGGCAAAAGAAACTAATTGTACTATTACAGGAAGTGGATATCAGGATATTTATTGGGGGCAATTAATTGCAGCTATAACAGGTTCTACTCATAAAATAAAAAGAATAAAAGGAAGCTCTAGTTACAATGTAGAAGAATATGGAATTGCACTAGCAAAAGCACATGGCGCAGGATTAACACTAGAGCAATTTGATAAAGAAGTTGCAGAAGCAGATAGAATTAGTGAACAAGCAAGAAATGAAATTATACAAAAAGGAGAATATCATCCATCCTATATGTGGAATGTAAATGGATGGTTATGTTCAAAACTAGGATTAACCCCAATTTCCCAAACACAAAAATGTGTACCACAAACATACCGAGAAGATATTTATTCTAGTACATTAGATATGACGATCAAAGCAGGAGACAGTACGGGAATGAGTGCAGTTGTAACAACAAATACAAAAGAAGGAATTGTAATTGAAAGTGAGTGCATTGGAAAAGTATACTCAAAAGAAGACTTTGATAAAAACGAATGGACAATTGAAGGAGAGCCAACTACAACGCTTGTAATAGCAAGACCACAAACAGTAGAACTAACCTGTGCAACAGTAGTAAACAGAATACCAGATGTCATTAACAGCAAACCTGGTTACATTACAACAGATCAAATGGGAGAACTAATCTATAGAGAAAAACCATTAAATGAATATGTAAAATAGTGAAAAAAGCAAGAGAATATTAATTGAAAAGTTCAATGATATTCTCTTGCTTTTTCTTGTCTATCAACCATTGTTTTGATAAATAATTTAGGGGTAGGATAATCATGATGTGGAAAAAATTCAGCCAATGTTGATTTTGGAGTATAGCGAATCATGGCTTTCAATGTTTTATAAACTGTCCACTTTACTTGTAGAGCACTTACATTAGGATAATATTTAGCTACTTCTGAATATAATAAGTAAAATCATAGATGCTAAAGATGCAGAAACAACTTATACCTATGATAATTTAGATAGGCTATTAAGTGTTAATAAAACAGAAGGAACTAATAATTATCAAAATACATATACATATGAAAATGACAACTTAAAAACAATAGGACATAATGGATTTAATTATTCTTTTATTTACGATAAATTCAATAATGTACAACAGGTAAAAGTAGGAGAACAATCTTTAATTCAAAATACTTATGAAGCGGGAAATGGTAATTTAACAAAAGCAACCTATGGAAATGGTCATGAAATAAGCTATGTTTATGATAACTTTAATCGCGTTTCACGCAAGACAGGAACAGATGGAAACATAGACTATAAATATGATGGAAGAAATAATTTGGCCAAAGTACAAGATGGTGTAAATAATGAAACAATAACTTATACTTATGATTTAGCAGATAGACTAGTCCAAATACAGAATTCGAATTTATTTAAGACAAAGTATACCTATGATAATAACAGTAATGTGAACAGCAGAAAATATCTGTTAAATGAACTAGAAGAAACAATAAATTATAAATATGATAGAGATAATCGAATTAATTATTTAAGCTTATCTAATGCAAAAGATTTGTTTTACCATTATGATAGACTATCTAGAATTGTAAAAAAAGAATTAAGAAGCGGAGAAAATACATATATAACAGAATATGAATACGAAAATACAGACACCTCCAATAGAACAACAACAAGCATAGAAACAGTTAAAAATGGAACAGAAGAACTAAATTATACCTATGATGCGAAAGGAAATATTGAAACAATAAGCGAAGGAGAAGTACAAACTCATAAATATTATTATGATTCACTAGATCAATTAATAAGAGAAGACAACAAAAAACTGAATAAAACAATAACGTATACATATGATACAGGTGGAAACTTATTACATAAAAAAGAATATGATTATACAGAAAGTACTTTAGGGGAAGAAACAGGAACAATAAATTATAGTTATGAAAACACAAACTGGAAGGATCAATTAACAAATTATAATGGGAAAGCAATTACCTATGATAATATAGGAAATCCATTAACTTATGATGGAAATACCTATACATGGCAAAATGGAAGACAATTGACGGGAATAAGTAATACTGCAAAAGAACAAACAATTACATATAAATATAATGACGAAGGAATACGAACAGAAAAAGTAGTAAATGGAATAGCAAGCAAGTACTATTTAGAAGGAACAAAAGTTATATATGAAATGACCGGAACAAACTTGAGTTATTACCAATATGACGAACAAGGAAATATTATAGGAATGCAATATAATGGAACACAATATTACTACATAAAAAACTTACAAGGTGACATTATAGGAATTCTTGACAACGAATTAAATCAAGTGGTAAAATATGATTATGATAGTTGGGGAAAAGTAATAGCAATAACAGATGCAACTGGAACAGAAATAACAGACCAAACCCATATAGGTCACATAAATCCATACCGATATAGAAGCTATAGATATGATAGAGAAACAGGACTATATTATTTACAAAGCAGATACTACAATCCAGAGTGGGGAAGATTTTTAAATGCGGATGGATTAGTTGCAACAGGGCAAGAACCACTTGGACATAATATGTATTCATATAGCTATAATAATCCGATTAACTTAACAGATAAAAATGGAAATTCCGCAATTGCAGGCATATTGATATCACTAGGTAGCCTAGTATTAAAACCTGCAATAGCAGTAGGAATATCTATACTTTTAGCTGGAGGAGCATATGTAGGAAATAAGGCTAAAGAAACTGTTAGCGAAAAAATTGAAGAATCCATGAACGAAAGAAATACAGTAGTATATAAATTAGTAGATGAACAAGAGAAAGTACAGTATGTTGGAAGAACAAAAAATCCAAAGACTAGGGCTGAAAATCACAGAAAAAACCCAGCTAGAGCACATTTAAGGTTTGAAAAAGTAGAGGGAATGTATACTCCAATAGAGGCAAGAGGACTAGAACAATTATTAATTATGCACTATTCTACACTAAATAGAAACAATCCAACTAATAATCAGATTAATGGAATTAGATGGGATCATCCATATTATGCATCTTTTATTGCAGCAGCACAGATGGTGTTCCCAGAGAGTGAAACATATGTTGGACCATAAGGAGGAAATAAAATGGGAACATGGGGAACAGGAATATATGATGATGATGTATCAAGTGATGTAAAGTATGAATACGTTGATATGCTAAGACAAGGAGTAAGTAATGAAGAAGCTACTCAAAAGTTAATAAATAGATGGGACACAGAAGATATAGAAGAAGGACCAATATTTTGGTTTGCATTAGCAAATATTCAGTGGGATTATGGAAGATTACTTGAATATGTAAAAGAAGAAGCATTAAAACATATAAGGAATAAACTTGACCTTGAAAGATGGAAAGATAATAAGGAATTATATCGAAAACGAAAAGAAGCATTAGAAAAATTAGCAAAGAAATTGAATACACCAATGCCAGAAGAAAAGAAGGTATCAAAATATAGAAATTATATATGTCCATGGGAAATAGGAGATGTATATGCATACGAAATAAAAGAGAATAAAGAATATGAAGGTAAATATATAGTTTTTATAAAAGTGGGTAAAGAGATATGCCATCCACATAATGAATGTCCAATAGTATATGTATACAATAAAATATTTAATAAAGTACCTCAAATTGAGGATTTAAAAGATGTAAAATATTTGCCACAGTTTTATGTCGTAAATGCATACAAAGGAATATATGATAATATTTTGTATAAATGTTTAATTGATATTAGTATAGGAAAGAAAAGATATATTAAAGATTGTATATATATTGGAAACATAAAAGACTATATTGTTCCACAAAATGAAAATAATAATAAATATGGAAGAGGTGGAGAATATTTATGTCTTATTGAAGAATTCGAAAAAATGCAAATTAAATTTTATGAAGAATGGAAAGATGTAAATTATTACATGAATTATTAAGTCAGGAGACGGTAGAGTGCTACCGCCCCTTTGTTTCATTCTAAAAATGTTTGGAGGAATTTAAGTATGAAAGAATTAAAAAAAGAAGAAATAATAAACCAATATATTAGAAGTGGACTTATAAGATACGAAACTACTTTAAGTGGAGACTATAAGAAAGGAAATAAAGAATATCCTAAAACTTTAAAGGTTTTTAAATATTTAGAAAAAAATCTTGAAATAGCAAAAGAAACCTTACCATTATTATTTGAACATGAAAATGTAGAGGTGAGAGCTATTGCTAGTGCTCATTGTTTAGCATTAGGTATCTGTGTTAAAGAAGCAGAAGAAATATTGAATGAAATAGCAAATAATGAAAAATATGGAATATTCAGTTTTAATGCCCAAATGACATTGAAAGTATGGAAAGAGGGAGATTTAACGATATATCAAAAAGATAAAAACTAATATTTTTACTGACTAGAAACATAAACAACTGTTTTACTTAATAGAATGGAAGATAGGGAAAAGGTTAAGACAAAAGCTCTGTCCCTTTGTTTATATATGGTTATTTAATAATATAAAAAATTATAGTACATAAAATTTATAAAGGTTGCATAAAATATACTATATTTATTGTGCAAAAAACTTGACAATTGCTTTTTAGACATTGTATAATAAATATAGTAAGAAAATGTTTCTCGCTTTATGGTGGCGCGAGTAATAAGTTATCCATTTTGCTAAATGTTCTCGCTTTATAGTGGTGCGAGTAATAAATTATCTATTTTGAAAATGTTTAGCCTTCTATATTAAGTTATAGGAGGCTTTAATTTTAGAAAGGACAAGTTTATATGCTTTTAGAAACAGGATATGTATATCACATAAAAGATGAATATTTTGAATTTGCAAAAGATGAAAGACTTATGAAAAATCATGAAGATGGAAGTACAAGACCAACATATTTTTGTATTAAAGATGATAATAGTAAAATTTTATGGTTTATTCCTATGAGTTCTAAAATAGAAAAATATAAAAAATTACAAGAACAAAAAATAAAGAAAAATGGAGTTTGTGATACTATTGTAATTGGTAAATATAGAAGAAAAGAGGCTGTTTTTCTAATTCAAAATATTTTTCCAATTACTGAAAAATACATAGATCATATAGACACTATTAGAAATCAAGCAGTTGCTGTTGTTGAAGGAACTCAAAAAGAAATTATATATAAAGTAAATAAAATTTTTAAACTAAAATCAAAACGGAATAAACTTAATTTTTCCAGATGTAGATAGAATTGAAGAATTATTGTTAAAAGAATTAAATAATGATTAATATTGTAGGAGAGTTCATCTTATAGAGAACTCTCCTATAGTATTTTAGCAATATATCAGTTTACTGAGAGGGAGATTTTGTTAGCTCAAAAAATTGGAAATTTTTTTATTTAAAAATTTTGTAAATATTTAAAGAAAAATCGGAGAAAATATTTTTTAATAGGAGGTGAAAGAATGAAAAATACAATTAAATTTATTTTATTTTTTGCAATCATTTTTGCTATTTTATTAATAGCACCTAATATAGTTAATGCTGCAACACCAGCTACAGATGAAGAGTCTTTGCTTAGTGCAATTTCAAGTTCTGATTCTGTGGTTTTGCAAAATGATATTACAGTTACAAAACCAATTGTTATTCAAAAAGAAATTACAATAGATGGTAATGGACATAATGTTGTAGGTTCTCCTGATTGGACATCTACATCAGGTAACCAAACAATGTTTACTGCACAACTTTCTGATGGGAAACTTACTTTAAAAAATATAAAATTAAAGAACGGTCCTAAATATGGAGTACAGTCATACGACGGAGCAACTGTTATATTAGATAATGTTTCTGTTACTGGATTTAATTATGGAGGTGTTCTTTTAAATGGAGGTAAAGTAGAAGTAATTAATTTACACTTAGGATATAATGGTACAGGTGCAAATAATGGTATAGAAATTGACAAAGGTGCTTATGCAACCAATAATCCAACGTTAACTATGAATGGAACATTAATTACAGATACAAACGAAAATGTTGTACGTGTTGCCGAAAATGGGCATCTTACGGAATTTACAATTACAAACACATCTAATACAACTAACAAAATTGTTGTATCTGGAAAAACAGTTGCTTTAACAGATGCTAATAACAACGTTATTTCTGAATCAACAATTCCAGAGAGTGCAACGGTAAATGCTGATATAAAACAAGCCATTGTAACAGTAATTGCTATTGAACAAACTAATAAAATAGCAGTAGATATAGGTACAAAAATTACGTCTGATATGCTAAAGTCCCATATGAATTTAGATGAAAGTATAGTAATTGATGGTTTTTATCAAGATGTTCAATACACAACAGAATTCAATTTTAATAATCCAATTAATGCAGATACTACTATTTATGTAAAGACTTCTGCAAAACAAGTGCCACCGGAAACAGATAATGTAGTAGAAGAAAAAGACGAGACACCAAAAACTGGAGTCCAAAATTATTTAGGCTTATCAATACTTGTTATTGCTTTTTCTGCAATTACAATGATTACGTTAAGAAGGAAAGAAATGAAAGGATAGGCATTATGTCTATCCTTTTTATATAATATTATGAAAAAAGAAAATAAAGTATGGTTTAGATTTGCATATCTTTTTTTTACTTTACTTATCATTTTATCAGAAATTTATGTGATAAATTTTTTTGTGTTAAAACAGAAAGCAAAACAAGAAAGTAATTTGTTGAATACGATTCAAATTGAAGAATATGAAGTCCCAAAAAATCAAATAGAAAAGATTGTACAAAAAACAGTGGGTGAGATAATAAAAAAGAAAAAAGAACGAATACTAAAAGTAAAAAAATTACAAGAAGAAAATGAAGATATTATTGGTTGGCTTGAAATAGAAGGTACTGATATAAATTATCCCGTATTACAAGGTAAAGATGATGAATATTATATGACACATAATTATAAAAAAGAGTATTCTAGGAATGGATCAATTTTTTTAAGTAAAGATTATAATTGGGATATACCAAGCAATAATTTATTAATCTATGGACATAATTTAAATAATGGAACAATGTTTCAAGAATTGTTAAAATATAAAGATGAAGAATTTTACAAAGAACATCCAATTATCCGTTTTACAACAGCATTTGAAGATGTGGAATTTGAAATTATTTCTGTATTTCAGTCTAGGGTTTATTATAAGTCGGAAAAAAATGTTTTTCGTTATTATTATTTTGTTAATCCGGAAACAGAGGAAGAATATAACGAATTTGTAGAAAGTGCTAAAAGGGTATCATTATATGAAATAGAGGCAACAGCCAATTATGGTGATTCACTTATTACTTTATCTACTTGTTCTTATCATGTAAAAGATGGAAGATTTGCAGTTGTTGGGAAAAAGATAAATAAAGAAGCCAATAGATAACCTATTGGCGTATTTCCTTTTTATCTTTATAATATTCACTTACAAGAGGACGATAATTACATTGTTTTAAATAAGAATACTTTATATTTCCATAATTCTTTTTATTATGTTTTCCTGTTACAACGTATCTTAAACATTCTTGCATATATTTATCGATTTCACGTAAACCATTTGTGGTATTAATAACAGGAAAAAACCACCTAGACCATGTTAAATCCTTACCGTTTTCCATAAAATAAAATTTCTTATTAAACTTACGATTAATTGTTTTTAAAGCTCTTTCAGGAGAAGCGTTTTTGGCTATCATCCATCTTCTAATTTTTTTGGAAAATCTTTTGATTTTCTGCTTAATTTTCTTTTTAGTGACATCAGATATATCAACTACTCCATTATCATAAGAAAAACCTAAAAAAGTCCATTTGTTATTAGGAGCTATAATTTCTCGTTTATCTTGATTGAGATTTAAATTTAATTTTAAAATTTGATTTTCTAATGTAACAACATAATCATAGAGTTTTTCACTCTCACAAAATAAAATAATATCATCAGCGTATCTAGCATATAAGATGTTTTTTTCTGCATAAAAATGGTCAATATCATTAAAAAAAACATTGGATAAAAAAGCAGAAATAGGTACTCCAGCCATAATTCCTTTTTCTTCTTCTATGATTTGACCTTGAAAAAATACTTTCTTATCAATCAAAAGTTGTTTCATAAATTGAAATAATGAGGGATCATCTGAAATAAAATTTTCTAATTTAGATAATAATAAAGGTATTGGAATACTATTAAAATAATTTTCAATATCTACCTTATAGCAAGCTAAATATTTAATTTCTCTTGTAGTGGTAATATTAAAAATAGCCTGCTTAACTCCATAGTTTTGACGAAAAGAATAACAGTTAGGAGCAAATTTATTGTCATACTTATATAGTAAAAAAGATAATAATTTTAATATCATTGTCTCATGTTCATTATATTGATAAACTACTCTCTTTTTTGATTTATCTATTTTATTAATAAGATATTTAGTAGGAGGTGAAAAGTGGTAGGTACCATCTATAATCTCATTAGCAATAGGAAGATATTTTTTGTGTTCAATATAATTGCGAAAGTATTTTTCTTCACCAGGTGTTAAAAGAGAATGGTCTATTTTATATTGAAAAAAATTATTCCATGCTTTTTCATTTCTTAATTCATTAAGAATAGACATAATAACCTCCATAAAAATAAAAGAAAAAGCAAAAAAGAACAATTTTGAAATCAATGAAATTGATATACAAGACTGAACTTATAGAGACCACTTGTACAATCATAAAAACTATAAGCTTCGCCCTACCACAAGTGCCATAGGCATCTTTTTTGCTTTTGCTAATTATACACTAAATTTTATAAATATACAAGTAAAATGAAGAAAAAAGACTTGCGAGTTGCAAGTCCATAAAGATAGTTCTAATTTATTTAGAAATTAAGACTATTTTGTTGGTTTACATTCATAACTAGCACACATAGACTCATCTTGTGGTTTTCCTGTATTACAGTTAGCACAAGGCTCAACGATAATTTGCTCTAATTCACACTCTTGTCTTTGACTATTATTCCAAGTACAGCTTTGTACCGTACAATTTATTTTCTGATTTTTTTCCATTAAAATTCCTCCTTTAAAGTAATAGTAATAGTATGTGCAAAAAGAAAAAATATATCATTTTAAAATTTACTAAAAAAGAAAATTTTATGAAAAAACATATTTGACAATTATGTAAATTTCGGATATAATATATGCACAAAAATATTACAGAAAGAGGTATGAAACAGTATGACACGGGACATGAAGAAATTGGCAACACTAAGTTTTGATGATCCACAAAATTTATGGATGGAACTCAGTTGGAAGGAACGAGATGAACTTTGGACCTATCTTGATTGGGAAAAACGCATAAAAATATGGAATAGGATTCTATGGGAAGATAGCGTAAAGTTGTGGAGGCATTTAGACTGGAATAATCGTTTAGAACTGTGGTCTCACTTTAAATGGGCAAACCGCATGGAAGTATGGAACCAATCTAATTTGAAGGAACGTAAAGAATTGTGGTACCAATTTGATTGGAATAAACGATTGATTCTTTGGAGTTACCTTGATGATTGGAGAGGAAAAATGATAGTGTGGGAATTTCTTGATCGAGACAATCGTATGATGTTTTGGCACCATATGGATTTATGCGACAGAAAAGAACTTCGAATAAATCTTGCCAAGAACTACAGAAGAGAGTTGCTAAACTGCCTGAAGGAAGAATTGGGTTTTATCCAATGACCTCTTTAAAAGTCGGATTCATTCTGAATCCGACTTTTTATGATAAAACTTTCCTTGCCATAAATCTCTTTTCCTAAATTGTTTTTCGAAGCCATGTAAAATCCACATTTTATGGGCATTCCAATCAGGAGCAACTAAAATATTTTTAGGAGCATCACCGGAAATTCTGTGAATAATCAAGTTAGGATTTAAATGTGTCATAATATAAATTAAAGATTCAATATAATCATCTAATGTTAAAGGAATATATTCACCTTTTCTGTACATGTCAGCAAGTACAGTATTTTCAACCACATAGGTACAATGGATTTTTATCCCCTGTAATTTATGGCTATTTACAAAATCAATAGTATTTTTAATATCGTCTTCTGTTTCATAAGGAAGACCAACCATCATATGAGTGACTACATCAATATCATATTTATTTAATAATTGGACTGCTTGTGAGAATTGTTCACTTGTGTATTGACGATGAATGATTTCACCTAATTGATTACTACTTGTTTGTAAGCCTAATTCCACACATACATAATATTTATTTGTGTAAGACTTTAAGAGCTTTACAATTTCTTCATCAATACAGTCTGGTCTTGTGCCAATAGCTAATCCTACAATTCTATCATCAATTAATGCAGCATCATATTTTGACTTTAAATTTGGAACGGTATCATAAGTATTCGTAAAATTTTGAAAATACACAATAAACTTATTAGCACGTTCTGCTCTATAAGTTGTAAAATAATAACGAATTTGTTCTGAAATATTTTCAATAGGATTAATTAATTCTCCAGAACCTTTTTCACTACAATAAATACAGCCACTATAACCTAAAGTTCCGTCACGATTAGGACAGGTAAAACCACCGTCTACGCAAATTTTTAGGGTACGTTCTCCAAATTTTTCTTTTAAATATTCATTTAAATGTCTATATCTTTCCATATCATTCATAATGAATTTAGTATACAAAAAAATAGTATGAAAATCAAGGACTTTTACATTTCCTCAAGGGCTTTAGTGATTTTATAAATTCTATTTATAATTCAAATACCAACTCATTCCATTTTTGTTTTGCTCTAATTCTGTAACACGTTCTTGTAATTCATATATTGTTTTGGGAGGTTTATTTACTATTGGTTTGCCATTTGTCCAATTTGCAGGAATAACAGCATTTTCGCAATCTGAAGTTTGAAGCCCATCTAACATTCTTAGAATTTCTGGGATGCATCTTCCAAGTTCCATTGGATATACTAAAAAGGCACGAACAACTCCTTTTTCATCAATAATAAAAACATTTCTAACGGTTTCAGTGTTGCTAACACTATTAGAAATCATTCCATATTTTCTTGCAATTTCACCATTACGATCAGCGATAATAGGGAAAGGGATGATAATACCAGTCCTACAATAAATATCATATATCCACGCTAGGTGCGAACTATTACTATCAACACTAAGACCGATAAGACAGGCATTTCTTTCCTCAAAATATGTATGACTATTAGCAAAGGCTATCATTTCCGTTGTACAAACTGGAGTAAAATCTCCTGGATGAGAGAAAAGTATAATCCATTTACCTTTATAATCATTTAACTTTATGTTTCCCATCGTAGTGATTGCTTCAAAATCTGGTGCCAATTGTCCTACTTTAACAATTCCATTCATCATTACTTCATAATCCATAGATAAAGTCTCCTTTCACTTTTTTGCTATATTTTATGAGTAAAAGCGGTGTTTGGTTACATATTAGAAATCCATAATTTCTATTGACTTTTTTTTAGTTTAGAAATACAATTAATTCAAAATAAATTTAAGGAGGAAAATTTTATGGCATTAGTAACGACAAAGGAAATGTTTGAAAAATCTATGAAAGAACATTTTGCAATAGGAGCTTTTAATGTAAACAATATGGAAATTATACAAGGAATTGTAACTGCTGCCAATGAAGAAAAATCACCAGTGATTTTACAAGTATCTAGTAGCGCTAGAAAATATGCAGGACATCGCTATTTAATGAAAATGGTAGAAGCAGCAGTAGAAGAAACAGATATCCCAATTGCACTACATTTAGATCATGGACCAGATTTTGAAACTTGTAAATCTTGTATAGATGGAGGATTTACCTCTGTTATGATTGATGGATCAAAATATAGCTTTGAAGAAAACATAGCTCTTACCAAACAAGTGGTAGACTATGCACATGAAAGAGGAGTTGTAGTTGAAGCAGAACTAGGAAAACTAGCAGGAATAGAGGACGATGTAAATGTAGCAGCTAGTGATGCCATTTATACAGACCCAGACCAAGCAGAAGAATTTGTAAAAAGAACAGGTTGTGATTCTTTAGCAATTGCTATTGGAACAAGTCATGGAGCATATAAATTTAAAGGGGAAGCAAAACTAAGATTTGATATTTTACAAAAAGTGAAAGAAAAATTGCCAAATACACCAATTGTACTACATGGAGCTTCTACAGTAATTCCAGAATTAGTAGAGATGTGTAATAAGTTTGGTGGTGACATTCCAGGAGCAAAAGGAGTACCAGATGAAATGCTAAAACAAGCAGGACAAAATGGTGTTTCTAAAATTAATGTTGATACAGATTTAAGATTAGCTATGACAGCACAAATTAGAAGAGTATTTGCAGAAAAGCCTTCTGAATTTGACCCAAGAAAATATTTAGCACCAGCAAGAGATGTAATAAAAGAAACCGTACAACATAAAATTCATGATGTATTTTGTTCAAGTGGAAAAGCTTAAAAAAAAATGAATATCTTTCTTCAATTTGCGAATAATAATGGAAGAAAGGTAGGTAGATATATGAAAGTAAAAGATTGTATGAATAAAAATCTGATTTATGCAGAACCACAATGTACTGTATGGGATATCGCTAAATTAATGAATGAAAAGCATGTAGGAAGTGTTGTAATATGCAATTCTCAAAAAGAATTATCTGGAATTACCACAGACAGAGACATTGTATTAAGAGGTATTGCATGTGAGAAAAATATGCAAACAACACCAATTAGCGAAATCATGACTACAAAAGTAATTACAGCAACACCTGAAGATGACGTAACAAATGTGATGCAAAAAATGGCAGAAAATCAAATTAGAAGATTACCTGTAATAGAGAACGGAAAAATAGTTGGAATGGTAACTTTGAAAGATTTAGCCAATACAGAAAATGTAACAGGCACAAAAGTAGGAGAAACATTTGAAGAGATTTGTGGATGCGGTTGTGAAAAACCTCAAAAAAATGCAGAATAAAATCAAAAATGATGAAATTGCCAATGGTAGTTTCATTATTTTTTTATTGCATAGAAAACAATATGAAACTTTAAGTTACGCAACATGAAATGAATATATAAAAGATTTTTCTATATTAAGCATAAAAATCTTAAAACTGCATAAAATTCCTTTGAGGGGGAAAATTGTGGTAATTGATATGAGTTATTGGACAAAGGTCCTAAGAAGATTAGTTATTTTTATTGCAACTATTTTAGGAATTTATTTAGCATTTAAACTTGCAACATTTTATATGCCATTTTTAATTGCTTTTATCATTTCCCTTCTAATAGAACCATTGATAAAAAAAGTAAATAAAAAAACAAAGATAGGGAGAAAAAGAAGTGCTATTCTAGTAATAATTTTTGTATCTCTTCTTATTATTGGCTTACTTGTTTGGGGAATTGTAAGTATTTTGTCAGAAGCTTCTAATCTATTAGGAAGCCTTAACTTTTATTTTGATAAGGCATATAATCAAGTCCAATCTATCATAGCTAGTTTCGATTTTGATAAAATACATTTGTCAGAAGAAGTGATAACTGTACTGAGGAATTCCGCGCAAGAATTTTTGGGTTTTTTAACACAAAAAGCAAAAGATGTTTTAACAGGTACAATAGGATTTTTAACATCTTTACCTGCAATTGGCATTTTTCTTGGAATTACATTACTAGCTACTTATTTCATGTGTGCCGATCGATTGTATATCCTAGACCAAGTAGAGCACCATTTCCCAAAATCATGGATTAAAAAGGTCACAGTTCATCTAAAAGAGATTATATCGAGTTTAGGAAGTTATTTAAAAGCAGAAGTAATTTTAGTTTTAATATCTTTTATACAAGTATTAATTGGTTTATTTCTAATGAAGTTATTTGGCTTAAATATTCAGTATCCTGTTATAGCAGCAATTGCAATAGGATTCGTAGATGCTCTTCCTATTTTGGGGTCAGGAACAGTTATTGTTCCATGGTCCATTATTTCTGCCATCAATGGAGACATTAAACTGGCGATAGCCTTAATCGCTTTATTTATCATAATATCCGTTGTAAGACAATTAATTGAGCCTAAAATAGTTAGCAAACAAATTGGAATACATCCTATTTTTACCTTAATTGCTATGTATACTGGATTTAAAGCAATAGGGGTATTTGGATTATTAATAGGACCAATTGTTTTAATTATTTTTAAAAATGTATTTTCTACATTGATTGACAGAGGGGTTATAAAGACAATATTTGACAGGAAGTAATAGAATTGATGAGAAAAAAAGATTAATAAAAAGCGGAGGCGCCGCTGTCAGTGTGGGCCCCACGACATAAGTAACATCTTCTATGAAGAAATTACTTAAAATGGGCAATTTTAATTGCTCGCACTTCGAAAAATTTGCCAAAATGTAGGGGCGGTCTTGACCGTCCCAAAAAGTAGGAAGCGTCCCCAACGGGACACACCTAAAATAAATTCACAGTTGGTATATAATAATCATCTGGTGGGGAAACCAATTCTTCTTTTGGTTTTTCCACTTCTTTTATGTCTTTTATTTCTATTACTGGCATTTCAGAATGATAAAAACCTTTTTGAATGGTACCTGTAATTTCTACCCAAGTATGGTCTTCAAATTTCTTAGCATTTTTATATTTGCATAAAAAGCCAACGATAACAGTGTCATTTTCCTTATTAATTACCATATCTCTAGCCAATACAAATTCTTCTTCAGAAAAATCAATTTCTCGATGAACATAACCAATGAAATGAATTTTTTGACCAACATATTGCTCCGGATTCTCATGAACAGTTTTTAAAATATTGGTATAATTTTGAGCTGAAAGATTTGCAATTTCTGGAATAGGAATTTCATCGTTTACAGTAGTATTTCCACAAAAAACTTTATAGACTGCCACACCAAATAATACAAAAATAATAATAGCAACAACAAGAAAAAATAATTTAAAAAGTTTATTTCCATTTACTTTAACATTACATACAAACATGAATTTTCCTCCTATATTTTAGGCTTTGAATTAATACAATCTATGCCTAAAATACTTGCAATATGATTAAAAAAATGATATAGTTAAAAGCAATTTAGAAGAAAAGAGGCAAAAAAATGAGTTTATTTAGTAAAATTTTTAAAAGCTATAGTGAAAAGGAAGTAAATCGAACCAGGCCAATTGTAGAAAAGATAAATCAATTAGAACCAGAAATAAAAAAATTATCTGATGCTGAATTAAGAAATAAAACAGATGAATTTAAACAAAGAATAGAAAAAGGAGAAAGCTTAGATGGCATTCTTCCAGAAGCATATGCAGTAGTAAGAGAAGCAGGTGTAAGGGTATTAAATCAAAGAGCTTTTGATGTACAATTAATTGGTGCCATTATTTTACATCAAGGAAGAATTGCAGAAATGAAAACAGGAGAAGGAAAAACATTAACTGCAACATTTCCTTTATATTTAAACGCATTAACAGGGAAAGGTGTACACTTAGTAACTGTTAATGATTATCTTGCTAAAATGCAAGGAGAATGGATGGGAAAATTATATAAATTTTTAGGATTATCTGTTGGATTTGTTTTACCAGGAATGAGACCAGAACAAAAGAAGCTTGCTTATAGTGCTGATATTACTTATGGAACTAATAATGAATTTGGGTTTGATTATTTAAGAGATAACATGGTAATTTATAAAGAAAATATGGTACAAAGGCCGTTACATTATGCCATAGTAGACGAAATTGATAGCATATTAATTGACGAAGCACGTACACCACTTATTATTTCTGGAACAGCAGATAAATCCTCTGATTTATATAAAAAAGCAAATGATTTTGTAAAAAGATTAAATGCAAAAATTATTGTAGAAGAAGATGTAAAAAATGTTGAACAGGCAGAGGATAATGAAAATTATGATTATATTGTAGACTTAAAAGCAAAATCTGCTAGTTTAACAGCAAAAGGAATTAAAAAAGCAGAAAATGCTTTTGGATTAGAAAATTTAAATGATTTAGACAATTCTGAAATTGTACATCATATTAACCAGGCATTAAGAGCACATGGAATTATGAAAAAAGATATTGACTACATTGTGAAAGATGGAGAAGTTTTAATTATTGACGAATTCACAGGAAGAATTATGTATGGAAGAAGATATAATAATGGACTTCATCAAGCAATAGAAGCAAAAGAAAATGTAAAAATTGCAGATGAATCTAGAACATTAGCAACCATTACTTTCCAAAACTATTTCAGAATGTATCAGA
>CALXRW010000027.1 GCA_944390965.1 uncultured Clostridia bacterium | reverse complement strand
AATATAATTTTAAAATAATAAAAATAAATAATAAAAAACAAAAATATAAAATTGAATTATTAAAAAAATAAATAATAGTCAAAATAAAATAAATTAAATATAATTTTAAAATAATAAAAATAAATAATAAAAAACAAAAATATAAAATTGAATTATTAAAAAAATAAATAATAGTCAAAATAAAATAAATTAAATATAATTTTAAAATAATAAAAATAAATAATAAAAAACAAAAATATAAAATTGAATTATTAAAAAAATAAATAATAATCAAAATAAAACAAATTAAAAGTAATTATTTAAAATAAAAATAATAAAATAAAATATAAAGGAATATTTAAAGATGTTAAATAACCATAAAAATAATTAAATGAAAAAATAATATAAATAAAAAAGATAAATGAAAAAATTATAATAAATAATTATTAAAATAAAAAATTAAATAATTATAAAAATAATTAAGTGAGAAAATAAAAAAATATGTGAATAAAAATATATAATTAATAATTATTAAAAAATATTAAATAATTAAATAATTAAATAATTAAATATAAATAATATTAGATAAATAAAAATTAAATCTAAAATAATATTATAAATAATAATTATCTAAATTAAAAATAAAAAAATATAGGATATAATATATTAGAAACATAAAAAGATAATTATATTTTAAAATATTATGAGACATATGTATGACAAAATCTGTAAAAATTTTAAACAGAGTTTGTCATAGAAATATACCGACTATTAGACAATAAAAATGCAAAGCAATACAACAAAAAGACAATAATGCAAAAAATTAAAAAGCTTATTAAGAATAAAAACTGAAAAGAAGAATATACATAATATATAAAAGAAATAATCAAAAAATTTAAAATTTATAAAGGAAATGAGCAATTTATTATTAGGGGAAGAAATAAAATAAAGAATAGAGAGAATGTTGTAAATATGCATTACATAAATAAACAAAACTATACAGAAAATGACAAAAATAATCGACATGAATATAGAAGGATAATAAACCTCATGTTACTAAATTTTGCAAGGTTCACTTCATTACTTATTAAACAAAAAAAATTTGCACGTTTATATTTCCTAATATAAACATGCAATTATTATAAAATTTATCATTTTTTTAAGAATTTGTAATTTTATTTTTCAAATCTGAGTTATTTGTATTTTCTTTCTCAATCGCTTTTAATTCTTTCTCTTTTAATTTTAAATTATCTTTTGCTACAGTCATTAATAGTTTTAAACGATTTGTTTGATTTGCTTCGCTTGCACCAGGGTCATAGTCAACTGCTGCAATATTAGCTTCTGGATAGCGTTCTCGAATAGATTTAATAACTCCTTTTCCTACAACATGATTTGGTAAACATGCAAATGGTTGTACACATACAATATTAGGAATATCGTGTTGTATATATTCTATCATTTCTGCCGTTAAAAACCAACCTTCTCCTGTTTGGTTACCAATAGAAAGAATGTCTTTTACATTGGATTCTAATTCCCATATATTACATGGTGGGAGGTATCCTTTTTGAGAATTTGCAAGAGCAATTTTCATGTCTTTTTCTAATATATCAATTAGTTTAATTGCAAATTTAAAGATTTTGGCTTTTGCTTTATCTGTTTTTAATAATGTATTAAAAGTTATTTTATGTGTTGCCATAAATTTAACAAATCCCATAAAATCTGGAAGAATTACTTCAGCACCTTCTTTTTCTAATACATTAGCAACAAAATTATTTCCAAATGGATGATATTTAATTAAGATTTCTCCTACAATTCCAACTTTTGGTTTCTTTTTTCTGGTATTTAATTCAATTTTTTCAAAATCTGAAACAATATCATAGATACTTTGCTTAAATTGTTTATTTGTGGATTTTATAACAAGTGTTTTACATTTTTCAAGCCAGGTATCAAATAGCTTTTGTGTTTCACCAGAATGAACTTCATAAACTCTGTTCTTTGTTAGCATTTTTTGTAATAAGTCACCATAAACAACACTTTTTAATAGTTTTTCCATCAAACTCATTGTGAGTTTAAATCCAGGCATTTTTTCCATTCCAACAATATTAAAGGAAATAACAGGTACATTAGCAAATCCAGCATCTTTTAAGGCTTTTCTAATAAATCCAATATAATTTGTAGCTCTACAACCACCACCTGTTTGTGACATAATAAGAGCTGTTCTATTTAAATCATATTTACCAGACTCTAGGGCTTCAATCATTTGACCAGTTGTTAGAATAGATGGATAACAAGCATCATTATTTACATATTTTAAACCAGTTTCAACCGTATGATTTGTACAAGTTCTAAGTAATTCTACTTTATATCCTTCGGACTTCATAGCGGATTCTAATAATTCAAAATGGATGGGAGCCATTTGAGGAATTAGTATTGTGTAATCTTTTTTCATATCTTTAGTAAAGATTACTTTCTTTTGCTCATAATCTCCTGAAGCTTGAGTATTATTTTCTTTTAATCTCTTGTTCATACTTGCAAGTAAAGAACGAATTCTAATACGAATAGCACCTAAATTGTTAATCTCATCTATTTTAATAAGAGTATACATTTTATTATAACTAGATAGTATTTCTTGTACTTGGTCTGTAGTAACAGCATCCACACCACAACCAAATGAATTTAATTGAAGTAATTCTAATCTTGGGTGTGTACCCACAAAGTTTGCAGCTGCGTAAAGTCTAGCATGATATACCCACTGATCTACTACACGGATAGGCCTTTTTACTTCTGTTAAATGAGAAATACTATCTTCACTTAATACTGCTAGCCCTAAGCTTGTAATTAGAGTATCAATTCCATGATTAATTTCTGGATCAACATGATATGGTCTTCCTGCTAGTACAATTCCTTTAAGATTGTTTTCCTCTAAATATTTTAGAGTTTCTTCACCTTTTTTGCGAACATCAGATTTAAATGATTGATATTCTTCTTCTGCTTTTTGTGCAGCATGCATCAATTCTTCTTTTGTAAAATGATATTCCTTAAATTCTTCTAATTCTAAAATACGAGCTACTAAGTTTTTAGGTTCAAATGGAAGAAATGGATTTATAAATTTGATGTTCTTTAATTCCTCTACATTATTTTTCAAAACTTCTGAGTAAGATATAACAATAGGGCAATTGTAGTGATTATCAGCTTTTTGATATTCTTTTCTTGAATAAGGAATACATGGATAAAAAATTGTTTGAATCCCTTTTTCCATTAAACTCATTACATGACCATGTGCTAATTTAGCTGGATAGCATACGGATTCGGATGGCATGGACTCCATTCCTTTTTCGTAAGTCTTTCTAGTACTTTTCTCAGAAAGAATAACACGAAAACCAAGATTGGTTAAAAAAGTAAACCAAAAAGGATAATCTTCATACATGTTTAATACTCTTGGAATACCTATAGTACCTCTCGTTGCCTTTTCCTCAGATAATGGTTCATATGAGAAAAGTCTTTCATTTTTATATTTGTAGAGATTTGGTAAGTTAGAATTACTAGTTGATATGCCACTTCCACGTTCACAACGATTACCTGAAATAAATTTCTTGCCATTGCTAAATTTGTTAATGGTAAGTAAGCAGTTATTTTCACAAAGTCCACATCTGGTATGCATCATTTCGATATGTAAGGAATCTAATTCCTTGTCTCTTAAAATGGTAGAGGTATATTCCATATCTAAATTTGCTTCATATTGTTCTCTAGCAAGTAATGCCATACCATATGCCCCCATTAATCCAGAGATATCTGGTCTTACAACATTCTTGCCAACAATTAATTCAAAACTTCTAAGTACGGCATCATTATAGAAGGTTCCTCCTTGTACTACAATGTGTTCCCCCAAAGTGGCAGTATCCCTAACTTTCATAACCTTTTGAATCGCATTTTTTACTACAGAATAGGAAAGTCCACTGGAAATATCTCCTACCGTATAGCCCTCTTTTTGCGCTTGCTTTATTTTGGAATTCATAAAAACAGTACAACGTGAACCTAAATCAACAGGTCTTTTGGCTTTAATTGCTTCTTTTACAAAGTCATCGATGGAAATATTTAAACTCTTGGCAAATGTTTGGATAAAAGAACCACAACCAGAAGAACATGCTTCATTAAGCATAATATTATCAATTACGTTATTTTTTAATTTAATATATTTCATATCTTGGCCACCAATATCAATAATGGCAGTTACATTTGGCATAAATTGTTTGGCAGCCTGATAGTGAGCAATTGTTTCAATTTCATTTAAATCTACGTTTAAAGCAGTTTGAATTAGTTTTTCTCCATAGCCAGTGACACCACTATAACGTAAAATGGCTTTTTCTGGGAGTAATTTATATAATTTCTTTAACATAGCCATAACACTTTTTAAAGGATTACCACCATTTTCTCCATAATCAGAGTATAGTAGGTTATTTTCCCTATCGATTAAAGCTAATTTTGTTGTTGTTGAACCAGCATCAATTCCAAGAAAACAATCACCACTAAAATTTTTTAAGTCTTTTTTTGGTGTTTTGGCTTTTTCATGCCTTTGTTTAAATTCTATGTATTCTTGTTCATCTTTAAATAAAGGCTCTAAAGGCTGGGATGTGGTATCTTGGGATAATTTTAAATCTTGAATTTTCTGCTCCAAATCTGAAATAGAAATTGGCTCTTGCTCTAGGGAATTAATGGCTGCACCCTTTGCTACCAATAAATGGGCATCTTCTGGCAATATACTATCTTCTTCTTTTAGCCCAAGTGTTTCTGAAAACCTTTTTCGAAGTTCAGAAAGATAGTTTAAAGGTCCTCCTAAAAATGCAACTTTTCCACGAATTGGTCTACCACATGCTAAGCCACTAACAGTTTGATTAACTACTGCTTGAAAAATTGATACAGCAATGTCTTCCTTTCTTGCACCTTCATTTAAAAGTGGTTGGACATCTGTTTTTGCAAAAACACCACAGCGAGAAGCAATAGGATAAATTGTTTGGTAGTTCTTAGCAAGTTCATTTAAGCCTGCTGTATCGGTATTTAGTAAAGAAGCCATTTGGTCTAAAAAAGCACCTGTTCCACCTGCACATGTTCCATTCATTCTTTGTTCTATAAATTTATCAAAATAGATAATTTTAGCATCCTCTCCACCCAATTCGATTACAACATCAGTTTGTGGTATGTATTTTTCTACTGCTCTTTTACAAGAAATTACTTCTTGAATAAATGGCAAATTTAGAAAAGTTGCAGCTGACATTGCACCAGAGCCAGTTAAAGCAATTGTAAATGTGCTATTTGGAAAGCGTGCTATTAAATCTTCTAATACATTGCAAACTGTATTTTTTGTATCCGAAAAGTGTCTTGTATAATTTGTGTAAATTGTTTCTAATTCTTGATTCATGACAACAATTTTTACTGTAGTAGAACCTACATCTAGTCCTACATGAAGAGTATTTATCATCATAATTTCAGTCCTTTCTATTAGGGATTAGTAAAATCACACTAATCAATTGTATTTTATAATGAATTTGTGATTTTGTCAATTACATAAAAAGGCAAAAATGGAAAGGTCATAATAAAAAAGACAATTTTAAGAAAATCTAAATTTTTCTTAATTGCCTTTTTTATTGCTCCGGAAAAATCGTCAGATTTTTCTGGAGCAACAAGGTTAAGTTACCTATATTTCTGTGCGATTGCGAAGCAATCTGTACATGTGGCGAAGCCACTTTTCTTATTGCATAGGAAATACAATGAAATTTCAAATTCCCAAAAGATATTATCTTGATAATTAAAGTGGCAGAATATATCTAAAAATAAACCAAAAATGGCAAAAACTACCTAACATTATAAAAATATGAAAGATTTCATGAAAACTAAAATATTTATTTTTTAATTTTGGCCACTTTAGACCATAAAGAATACCTCCAATTGTGTAAAAAATACCTCCTGCCAATAACCATAATAAAGAACCAAGAGCATTTAAATCGCGAAAAATAACAATAATAGGATAAATGGCTATGACTACAATCCATCCCATTCCTAAGTATATTCCTGTTGTAAGCCATCTAGGAGCTTTAATCCAAAAAATGGTCAAAAATAAACCTAAAATAGCCAAGCCCCATACAACTCCGAAGATAGACCAACCCCAACCACCTCTTAAAGGACCGAGGCATATAGGCGTATAGGTACCTGCGATGAGAAAATAAATCATAATATGATCTAGCTTTCTTAGAATAGTGGTTGCCTTTTCTCCAACATTAAAAAGATGGTAATTGGCACTACATGTATATAATAAAATCAAACTTGCACCGAAAATACTACAGGAAGTTATATTCCAGCCTGGTTCATCAGAATAAGCAGCTGCAATAATAAGTAAAACTAATCCAGCAATAGATAGAAAAGCCCAAGCTAAATGTGTAAAGCCACTTACAGGGTCTTTTATTTTTTTCACAACATCACGCTCCTAACAGAAATTACCATTTATTTTATAACAAAATGAAAATGAAGTCAATGGTTCTAAAAAATACTTGTCTTTCATACCATGTATTAAAGTTACTGTAGAGGTAGAAAAGGATGATATTTTCGTAGCCAGTAATATTTATGTTTTAAAGAATATGTAAAAAGTCACCTTTCATTCTTTTGACCTAAACGGTTACGGAATCAAACAATAGAAAGAAGGGAAGAAATGAATCAAAAAATTTTTAAAAGAATTGCTGTTGCATTGGCAATTATCATCATTGTATTATTAGCTGTTATGTTCACGTTAAAGAAAACAGAAGAAGAGGAGTTGGTGGAATATATACCACAAGAGGAAATTTCTGATGAACAATATATGCAAACAATGGTTACACTATATTTTAAAGAAAGTACAACAGGAAATTTAATGCCAGAAACAAGATTAATTGATGCCAAATTATTGGTAGAAAATCCTTATGCCACTTTATTGGATTTACTAATCCAAGGGCCGAAGAATGAAACTTTGGAAAGAGTTATTCCTCAGGGAACAAAGATAAATCAAGTTGTTTTTGAAAAAGGAATTGTTACAGTAGACTTTTCGGAAGAATTTATAAGAGATATCCGTTTAGGAGAAGAGGAAGAAATGAAAATTATAAATTCTGTGGTAAATACTTTGTTTGAATTAACAGAAGTAAATGGAGTGAAAATTCTAGTAAATGGAGAGGAAAATAAAGGATTTGCAGATCAGGCTGTCATGTTTGAGAACATATTTCAAAAATAGAAGCTTTACAGGCTTCTATTTTAATATATGATATAATTTAATATAATTAAATAATTGATCCATATGACATAAAAAGTGTTCTACTTCAAATAAGGAATTGATAGTAGCATCTTTTTTACATTTAAAGTCTAATTTTTTGGGTGGAGGTATATTTTCATTTTGTTTATTTGAAATATGGTAGATTCTATTCATGATACCTCCTTGTTAAAAACTTTTTTATGATATATAATATGTAGAAATAAAAATAATGTGAAAAATTTAAGAAGGATGAAAAATGGAATTAGAAGAAAATGAAAGAATAGATGATTTACAATATAGAGGATTAAAACTAATTCAGAATACAAAAGAATTTTGTTTTGGAGTAGATAGTGTATTATTATCCGATTTTGCAAAGCATATAAAAAAGGAAGCAAGGGTTTTAGATTTAGGAACTGGGACTGGAATAATTGGAATATTGCTTTGCAAGAAAACAAAACTAAAAGAAATCATAGGTATAGAAATACAAAAAAAGATGTGTGATATGGCTAAAAGGACTATTTTATTGAACTCATTAGAGGATAAATTTAAAATAATAAATATAAATATCAAAAATGCAGATGAACACTTAGGGAGGGAAGAATTTGACGTCATTGTATCAAATCCTCCTTACAAAAAGAAAAATACAGGTTTGCAAAATGAAAGACAATCTATTTATATAGCAAGGCATGAGGTAGAATGCGATTTAGAAGATATTGCAAGAGTTTCTTACTCATTATTAAAAGACAAAGGGGAAATGTATATAGTACATAGACCAGAAAGATTGGTAGATATTTTTTCTTGTTTTAGAAATTATCATTTAGAACCAAAAATATTAAGAATGGTACACTCAAGACAAAACGAAAAACCAATTCTTGTTTTGGTTAAAGCAATTAAAAATGGCGGACAATTTTTAAAAATAGACAAGCCACTGGTTCTTTACCAAGAAGACGGAACATATACGCAAGAGGTAAGAAATATATATGAGAAGGGAGAAAAAGAAAAGTGAAAGTTGCAATTGGAGAAGATAGTCATAGGTTTGATTTTGAAGATAAAAATAAAAAGTTAATATTAGGAGGCGTTTTATTTACAAATTATCCTCCTCTTGCAGGAAATAGTGATGCAGATGTAGTATTACATGCTATTACAAATGCGATTTCAGGAATCACTGGAAAAAACATATTAGGGAAGATAGCAGATAAAATGTGTATGGAACAGGGAATAACAGATAGTAAGGAATACGTAAGAGAAGCTTTAAGATATTTATCTCATCCAATTGAACATTTATCTATAAGCATAGAATGTAAAACACCTAAAATAAGCCCTAGAATAGAAGAAATGAAAGAAGAAATTGCAAAACTTTTAAAAATTTCAGCTACGGATATCGGGATTACAGCAACAACAGGAGAAGAGTTAACAGAGGTAGGAAAGGGAAGAGGAATTCATGTTTTTGCATGCATTACAGTAGCATAAATTTAATGTTAAAATGAGAACCTAAAAAAGAAATGAGGATTTGAATGGAACAAATATATAAAAAAGCAAAAGCAAAAATAAATTTATCATTAAATGTATTAGAAAAAAGAAAAGATCACTATCATAATATAGAATCTGTTATGCAAATTTTGTATTTTTACGACGAATTATGGATTGAAAGGACAAATAAAGAGGGAATTACAATAAAATGTAATAATCAAGAAATAAAAGAAGAAGAAAATATTATCTATAAAGCTTATTGGTTATTAAGAAAAAAATATCAAATAAGCGGAGTAAAAGTAAAATTAATAAAAAAAATACCAACACAAGCAGGATTAGGTGGAGGAAGCGCTGATGCAGCCGCTTTTTTGAAAGGAATGAACGAATTATTTTCTTTAGGAATTTCTATGAACGAATTAGAAGTACTAGGAATTGAGTTAGGAAGTGATGTTCCTACAGTTTTACACCAAGGATGTATTCTTGCTAAAAGAAAGGGAGAAGAATTAGAAAGAATTCATACAAATTTAAAATATTATATTATTTTAATAAAACCAGATATTTCTTTTAGTACAAAAGAAATGTATCAAAAGATAGATTTTCAAGAAAAAAATATGACTCAAAAATTTGTATCGAAAGAATTAAAACAAGCATTAGAAAGAGAAAATATAGAGCAAGCATGTCATTATTTTTATAATGTTTTTGAAGATGTGAGTCATCATAAAATAATTGAGATGATAAAAAATGATTTAAAAGAACAAGGGGCATTGGTAAATCAGATGACAGGCTCTGGATCATGTGTTTTTGGTATTTTTAAAGAAAAAGAGCAAGCAAAAAATGCTTATCATAGATTAAAAACGAAGTATGAAAAATGTTATTTTGCAATACCAAATTATGGGGAAAAAGGTGAATGAAAATGAAAACTGTAGTAGCAATTATTTTAATGGCAGGTAGTAGTACTAGATATGGGAAAAATAAAAATAAAAACTTAGAAATAATAAATCATAAACCAGTTTTTTTATATAGTGTAGAGGTTTTTGAACAAAGTAAAGAAGTTCAAGAAATTTTACTTGCCGTAAAAAAAGAGGAAATAGAAGAAGTAAAGGCAATATTAAATAAAAGGAGAAATAAAGTACCTATTCAAATTGTAGAAGGAGGAGACACTAGACAGGAATCAGTTTATCATGCTCTTTTACAAACACAGGCAAATATTGTATTTGTGCATGATGGTGCAAGACCAGCTATAAAGGAAAGATATATTAAAGACTTACTAAAAGAAATGAAAGACTTCAAGGGGGCAAATGTAGCAGTAAAAAGTAAAGATACTGTAAAAATTACAGATGATAAACAAATTGTGCTAAATACAACATATAGAGCTAATACATGGCTTAGTCAGACACCACAATGTTTTCATAGAGATATTTTATTAGAGATACACGAAAAAGAAAGACGGAAATCTTGATAATACAGATGACAGTATGATGTTAGAAAAAAATGGATATCAAATAAAATTGATTGAAGGTGGTTATGATAATATAAAAATAACAACAAGTGAAGATATGGAGATTATGAAATATTATTTAAAGAATAGGTAGGATGTAGTAATATGGATGGAAAATTATATTTAGTGGCCACTCCTATTGGTAATTTAGAGGATATCACATTAAGGGCCATTAAAATTTTAAAAGAGGTTGACTATATTGCAGCAGAGGACACAAGACATACATTAAAATTACTAAATCATTTGGGAATTAGTAAACCATTGATTAGTTATTATAAGGAAATAGAAAGGGAAAAATCTGAACTTATTTTGCTTAAATTAAAGGAAGGAAAAAATATAGCTCTTGTTTCAGATGCAGGTACACCTGGAATTTCAGATCCTGGTGAAATTATGGTTAGAAAAGCAATTGAAAATCAAATTGAGATTATTCCAATCCCTGGAGCATGTGCTTGTATTTCTGCCCTTATAGCTTCAGGACTTTCAACGAGAGAATTTTCTTTTATTGGATTCTTACCAACAAATCAGAAAGAAAAAACAGAAAAATTGGAAGAATTAAAAGAAGAAACTAAAACATTAATTTTCTATGAAGCACCACATAAATTAAAAAATACAATTGAAAAAATGGAACAAATTCTAGGGAATAGAGATTGTACTTTAGCAAGAGAATTAACGAAAATTCATGAAGAATTTATAAGAGGAACCTTAGCAACAGTTTTACTTAAGGAGGAAGAACCAAAAGGTGAGTTTGTGATTTTAGTAAAAGGAGCAGAAAAAACAAAAAAAGAAATAGAAAATGAAAAAATCTCAGAAAAAACTTTAGAGGAACAATATTATTATTACCAACAACAGGGATTTGAGAAAAAAGAAATTATAAAATTAATAGCGAAAAATCAGAAAGTAAGCAAAAATGAGATTTATCAATACTTTTTAAAAATTAAAATTTAAAAAATAAATAATAACAGAAGAAAGATAAAATAGAAGAATAAGAACAAAATGCTCTTATTCTTCTATTTTTAATTCATTCATTTGCTTTAAACATTTACTACAAATTAATTTTCCCTTATAATCGACTAATTTTTTAGAATTACCACAAAAAATACAATTTGGTTCATATTTTTTTAAGATGATATTAGAACCTTCTACATATATTTCTATTTGATCTTTTTCTGCAATTTCAAATTTATTTCTTAGTTCCATAGGAATAACAACTCTTCCAAGTTCATCAACTCTTCTTATAATACCAGTTGATTTCATTAAAACACCCCCTGCTACAAAATTCGACAAATTCTTTATATCTTTAATAATACCATAATAAGCGACAAAACGCAACAAAAATATGCAAATTAGAAGAATAATTTTTCGACAAATTCAAATAAAATAGGAAATAAATCATAAACAAATAAACCTTGAATAAAATGAAAAGAGTAAAGCTTAGGGAGGAAATCAATGCTAAATGTCCTTTGGCCAGTTTTTATCATTGTATCTTGTATTTATGCTATTTTTACAGGAAAAGTAGAACAAATAAATACATCTATTTTTTCATCATTAGAAAGTGTGGTGCAGTTAAGTATTACTTTATTGGGAACAATTTGTTTATGGAATGGAATTATGAATATTGCAATCAATACCAGTCTAATAGAAAAATTGGTATTCTTTTTTAAACCACTACTCAAATATTTATTTCCTGAAATTTATCAAGATGAAAAAATAAGGAAAGAAATTTCAATGAACATGGTAGCTAATATGTTGGGGTTAGGGAATGCAGCAACTCCACTAGGATTAAAAGCTATGAAATCAATGCAAGAAAAAAATAAAAAAACAGATACTTTGTCAAATGCAATGTTAATGTTTATTGTAATTAATACAGCTTCTATTCAAATGATTCCCACAACAGTTATTGCTATTAGAAGTTCATTAGGTTCTCAAAATCCAACAGCTACAATAGTACCTATATGGATTTCAAGTGCTTGTTCAATTATAGTAGTGATTCTAATTACGAAGTTTTTAATTAAGGTAGGTAAATAATGGAAATTTTAAATTATATTTCTAGTTGCGCTATTCCTGTTACTATTTTAGTTATTCTTATTTTTGGATTATATGAAAAAAAGAATGTATTTGATTCTTTTTTAGAAGGAGCAAAAGAAGGAATTTCTATTGTTGTAAAAATATTTCCGACTTTAATTGGGCTTTTTGTTGCCATAGGATGCTTAAGAACATCGGGAATATTAGATGCCATTATTTCATTTTGTTCACCAGTTATTAATTTATTAAAATTACCAAGTGAAATTATGCCTCTTGCTTTTTTGAGACCAATTTCAGGAAGTGGTTCTATGGCAATTGCTACAGAAATTATGAGCAAATATGGTGTTGATAGTCAAATCGGACTTATTGCATCTACCATAATGGGAGCAACAGAAACAACAATCTATACAATTGCTATTTATACAAGTGCAGTAGGAATTAAGAAAACAAGGTTTGTCCTTTTTGCGTCATTAATAGGGGATGTGGTACGGAATTTTAGTTGCAACACTTATTTGGCGAAATTTGTCGTAAGATTTTTCTTGACAAAATATAACATTTAGGAGTATGATTAAGGCAAATATAGAGAAATGATAAATGATATTTAAAATCTAATTTTTTTTTATTCTTTATTTTACTACCAGAAAAAATTGATTCTTATTTTCCCAAAAAAATAATATATGAAAATTCATTAGAGAAGATTTCTATTGATTCAATAATGTAAAAAGTGACAGAAAATTTAGAAGTTTCTAAATCTGCCACTCTTATGAAAAATGTTTTTAATCTTGTAGGGGAAGATAGAATTTTGCTCAAATTTTTATTTAAAATTTCTATTTTCTCCTACGGCCCCCCTAAATCCCATTCTAGATTTAGGCAATGTATATTTTATTCATTTTTAGAGGCTGTATTACTAGAATAAACACAAAAAATATAAAAACAGCCTCCTTTGATCTCAGGCAATATGAATTAATTTACTTGGCTTTGATCGATCTGCCACATTTAAATCGATTATTTTTTCTGAATGATGTTGAGAATTTAATTCTTCTAGTACAGTTTTATAAGCTAAATCAGGGAAATTACTTTCCTTACTAAGATGCCCTAACATAGCACCTTCTAAACCAGAATGAATCAACTTAGAAACAGTTTGTCCTGCTACGGTATTTGATAAATGACCATTTGGTCCATCAATTCTCTTTTTTAAAGAATATGGATATGAGCAACAACGTAGCACTTCTTTATCATAATTTGATTCTAACATAATAAAGCTAC
Source organism: uncultured Clostridia bacterium (assembly GCA_944390965.1). Classification (GTDB taxonomy): domain Bacteria; phylum Bacillota; class Clostridia; order TANB77; family CAG-508; genus CALXRW01. Next base: position 7,767 of record CALXRW010000027.1, on the reverse strand, counting down.
TTGATTCTAATAAATGAAAAATATGAGGTGGAATATGTCCCAAATCTGTTGCAATACTTAATTTTTTACCATTACAAGAAAGATTAAATCCACAAGGATCAACAGCATCATGAGGAATAGAAAATGGGAAAATTTTAAAATTTCCTATTTCAAATTCATTTTCAATACAAAAAAGTTTTTGATTTTCTTCTGCTATTTTTTTCTTTTGATCTGGCATGGCATTCCATGTTTTTTCATTTGCATAAACGGGAATATGATATTTCTTAGAAATTGTACCAAGACTCCTAATATGGTCAATATGTTCATGTGTTACTAAAATGGCATCTATTTTTTCAATAGGAATATGAATACTTTCTAATGCTTCTTCAATTTTTTTTCCGCTTACACCAGCATCAATCAATAAATTAGTATCTTCGCTTTGTGCTAATAAACAATTTCCATCACTACTACTAAATAAGCTACAAAAATTTAACATATATTTCTTCCTTTGCTTTTTACTCTTGCACGCGTTTAATATTTGCACCAAGATTTCTAAATTTTTCTTCTATATTTTCATAACCACGATCTATGTGTTCTAAATTTGAAATTTCTGTACAACCTTTAGCTGCAATGCCTGCAATAATTAAGGCAGCACCTGCTCTTAAATCAGAAGCAGCAACAGGAGCACCAATTAGATGATTTACACCTTCGAAAATGGCAGATTTCCCTTGAGAGGTAATTTTTGCTCCCATTTTGTTCAATTCTTCAGTGTATTGAAATCTAGATTCAAAAATACTTTCATTAATAATACTTGTCCCATCTGCAAGAGATAACACAACACCCATCTGAGCTTGTAAATCCGTAGGAAATCCAGGGTATGGTAGTGTTTTTACATTTGCTTTTGAAGGTCTTTTTTTCATCCAGACTCTTAATTTGTCACCATTACTATCAACATTGCCACCAACTTCAACAACTTTAGCAATTACAGATTCTAAATGTTTGGTAATACAATTTTTAACTATAATATCTCCTTTTGTAGCAATAGCAGCAAGCATAAAAGTACCTGCCTCAATTTGGTCTGGAACAATAGAATAAGAGCAATCACCATGTAACTTTTTTACACCATTTATCTTAATAACATCTGTACCTGCTCCTCTAATATCTGCTCCCATTGTATTTAAAAAATTAGCAACATCAACAATATGAGGTTCTTTTGCCGCATTATCAATAATGGTTGTTCCATCTGCTAGTACACTTGCAAGCATAATATTAATAGTTGCACCAACAGAAGCAAAATCCAAATAAATAGTAGTACCCGTAAGATGTTTACAAGTTGCTGTAATATTTCCTTGTGATAAATCAATATTGGCTCCTAAAGCTTCAAATCCTTTTATATGTAAGTCAATTGGCCTAGCTCCAAGTTTGCAACCACCAGGTAGCCCTACTTGTACATTTCCACATCTACCTAGCAAAGCACCTAATAAATAATAAGAAGCTCGAAATGTTCTTGTTATATCTAATTCTGATGTTTTAACAATATTTCTGGTATCTACTTCCACTTCATGTTTAGATTTCCATGTTAGTTTAACACCAAGTATTTCTAATATGGAACAAAATTGTTTTACATCACTAACATCAGGTAAATTTTCAATGGTACAAACACCATCAATAAGAAGTGTGGCTGGTAAAATAGCAATAGCAGCATTTTTGGCACCACTAATACTAACTTCTCCCTTTAAAGAAGTACCTCCATTAATTATGATTTTTTCCAATTATATTACCTCCTATATTGTTTTAGGAACTATCGTATATTTTCAATTCAATTAAAATAGAGTGTATAAATTACACCCTATACAATATAACATAAAAATAATTTCTTGACAACTATTTTTTTGCAGTTACTTGTTTACCTACATTTTGAAAAAATTCTACTATTTTAAATTTAAATTTTACTTCATTTGAGTCATCCGTAATTAGACTATACTCTTCATCAGATAAATTCTCTTTTATTATTTCTTTAGATTCATCTGGAACAATTCCAGAGCTTACATCAACGAAACATAGAGGTGGAAAGAGAACACACCACCAGTTATTTCCTGCAGCTTGTCCGATTTCAATTCGTAAAGCGTCATAGGAACCAGCTGGTAAAGAGACATCACCATACTCTTTGGTTGGAAAAGAAAAATTACCAACAGATATTTTAACGGGATAAGTATAACCGTTTTCTGAAATAACTTTTTCAGCAATTTGTTGAAATTGATCTAGATTTTTATTTACAATTTGTATCACTTCTTTTTTAGAGTTTACATTTTCTGTTAATTTTGTTAGAAAAGATATCACTTCATCTCTTACCAAATATTTTAAATTTTGATCTTCTTCAGAATTACTATTGGCTAAAATATGAAGCCTAAAAACACTATCAGAAATATGAGAAGAAACAGCATTTACATAAGAAACGGCACATAAAAATGTATAAAAAAATAATAATAGGAATAATACCAAAAACATTCTTATTTTGGAATTTTTAAAAAAATATTGCATGATAATCCTCCTTTTTAAAAATCATCAAAAATTGTAAATTAATTCTTTTATAAAAAGTATTAACCAAATTATAAAATATATTCAAATGTTTTTTTAAAATAAATGACAATTCAGGTAAAAAAATATTACAAAAAAACGAAAAACCTTACGGATGTCGAATAAAAGAGTACGATTTTACTTGACTAAAAATAAAAATGATGGTAAAATTTACCAGAAAGCAAAAACAAAGGAGAGAAAATAAATGGGAAATTTTCAGGGAAACGTAAAAAGAATTTGTAGTTTTTATGTAAGTGATTGGCACTTAATTTCCATGCTTTTACCATATATTAGTAAACACATTAATACAGAAACTAAAATAACCAACATAACAGAAAAAGATTTAGAAGATAAAATAAAAGAATTTATTTCAAAATTGAATTTAAATAAAGAAATACAAGAGAGAATTTTAGAAATGAATTGGAATAAAAAAGCAGTTTATACCTATCGAAAATTAGATGATAGAATAAAAGAAGAAATGATTATAATAAGTGGAAACAAACAATACATTGATAAGATGAATAAAAATATAGCAAAATATTTAAATAAAATAGAGAAACAAAGAAAAGTAACAATTATTAATTGCTATGAAGTAATGGAATTTAATGAAAACATTCATGAAATATTAAGTTTACATGACAAAATTTTAAATACTTCTGGTGAGAAAGAAATTGGAGAAATATTTGATGGATACCAAAGCAAAAGAGATAGTGCAATTAATGAATAAAAGTAAAGAACCACGCAAAAACCTTGACGAAATATAATAATTAGTGTATGATGAAAAAATAGAAACTTGATATAAGGAGGTTTTTGGATGAATGATTTATTAAACAAAGCAAAGCAAATTACAAAAGAATATCATCAGGAACATGTATTTCGTTTTTATGAAACATTAAATAATGAAAAAAAAGAAAAATTGATTTCACAAATACTTTCTATTGATTTTAAAACCCTAACAGATTTATATGAAAAAACAAAAATAAAGGAAGAAAAAAAGGAAGATAAAATTGAACCAATTTCATATGTAGATAAAGAAAAAATCACGGCACAAGAAAAAGAAATGCTAGAAAAGGTAGGAATAGAAGAAATAAAGGCAGGAAAACTTGCAGTTGTGACTATGGCTGGTGGACAAGGTACAAGACTTGGGCATCATGGCCCTAAGGGAACCTTTATTTTAGATACAGAAAACCAAAAATCTTTGTTTGAAATTTTATGTGATACTTTAAAAAAAGCAAAAGAAGATTATGGTGCTGTAATTCCTTGGTATATTATGACTAGCAAAGAAAATTATGCAGATACTGTTGCTTTTTTCGAAAAAGAAAATTATTTTCATTACGGGAGGGAAAACATATTCTTTTTTAAGCAAGGAGAATTTCCTATGTTGGATACCAATGGGAAATTACTCCTAAATGAAGAAGGAACGATTAAAGAAGCAGCTGATGGTCATGGAGGGGTATTTGAAAGCATTATTAAAAATGGTGTCCTTCAAAATATGCAACAAAGAAAAATTGAATGGATATTTATAGGAGGTGTAGATAACTGCCTTGTAAAAATGGTAGACCCTCTATTTATAGGAATGGCTGTACAAAAGAAGGTATTAGCGGCTGGAAAGTCTTTAGTAAAAGCATCTCCAGAAGAAAAAGTGGGTGTATTTTGCAAAAAGAACGGGAAGCCAAGTGTAATTGAATATACAGAAATTACGAAAGAAATGGCAGAAATGAAGAACAAAGATGGTGAATTGGTTTATGGAGAATCTCATATTTTATGTAATATGTTTCATATAAAAGCAATTGAACAAATTGGAGATCATAAACTTCCTTATCATATTGCCTTTAAAAAAGCAACATATAAAGATGAAAACGGAAATATGGTTGAGCCAACAGAACCAAATGCATACAAGTTTGAATCATTTCTTTTTGATGCTTTTGAAAGATTGGATGATATGCTAATTTTACGTGTGAAAAGAGAAGAGGAATTTGCACCAGTAAAAAATGCAAGTGGTGTTGATAGTCCAGAAACAGCAAGAAAATTATATCATGCTTTCCATGAAAAAAGTAAAAATGAATAATGTAAAATAGTTTATGAAAAAATGTAGGGCGATTTTAATCGCCCGTTCTTCGAAGATACTACCTAAAGCAAAGAAAAATGAAGAAAGGAAATAAAAAATGAATTATAAAGAAAAATACGAAGATTGGTGTAATAATCCCTTATTTGATGAAAAAACAAAAAAAGAATTATTCGAAATAAAAAATGATGAAAAAGAAATAGAAGACCGTTTTTATAAAGATTTAGAATTTGGAACAGCAGGATTACGCGGAATCCTAGGAGCAGGAACTAATAGAATGAACATATATACAGTAGGGAAAGCAACACAAGGTTTAGCGAATTATATTCTTGCTAAGGGAAAACAAAATGATGGTGTTGTAATAGCTTATGACTGTAGAATTATGTCAAAAGAATTTAGCGAAGAAGTAGCTCTTTGTTTAAATGCAAATGGAATTAAGACATATATATTTGATTCTTTAAGACCAATTCCGGAATTATCTTTTAGTGTTCGCTATTTAAAAGCAGCAGCAGGTGTTATGATAACAGCAAGCCATAATCCACCAAAATATAACGGTTATAAGGTGCTTTTAGAAGACGGAGCACAATTTACTGACGAAAGAGGGAAAGAAATTATTCAAGCAGTAAAAGACATTACAAATTATGCAGATATAAAGAAAGTAACGAAACAACAAGCAATAGAAAATGGACTATACCATGTAATTGGGAAAGAATTAGATGATGCCTATATTTCACAAATCAAAAAGTTAGTGCTAAATCCAGAAATTACAAAAGAAATGGGCTCAACTTTAAAAGTGGTTTACACTCCACTACATGGTGCAGGAAATTTATTAGTGAGAAGATTATTAAAAGAAATAGGATTTCAAAATGTATTTGTAGTAAAAGAACAAGAAGAACCAGATGGTACTTTCCCAACAGTAGAATATCCAAATCCAGAAGACCCAAAAGCATTTAAAATGGCATTGGATTTAGCAAAAAGTATAGATGCTGATATTGTATTAGCAACAGACCCAGATTCTGATCGCCTAGGAATATATGCAAAGGATACCAAAACAAGTGAATATAAGGCTTTTAACGGAAATATGTCTGCATTACTTATTTTAGAATATATCCTATCACAAAGAAAATTAAAGAACACCTTGCCAAAGGATGGTGCTATTATAAAAAGCATTGTATCTTCTACGATGACGGAAGCAATCGCAGAAAACTATCAAATGCATGTAGATGCTGTTCTAACAGGATTTAAAAATATGGGGGCGAAAATAAAAGAATATGAAGAAAATAAAAACCATACTTTTATTTTTGCATTTGAAGAAAGCTATGGATGTTTACCAGGTGATTATGCAAGAGATAAAGATGGTGTAGCAGCTGTTATGTTTCTTTGCGAGGCAGCAGCTTACTATAAAAAACAAGGAATTACTTTATGGGATCAAATGATAAATTTATATCACACTTATGGATATTATAAAGAGGATGCAATATCTGTTGTTTTAGAGGGAGCAGAAGGAGCTCAAAAAATAAAACAAATCATGGATAGAGTAAGGAGTCATCCATTAACGAAAATTGCAGGTAAGGAAGTATTAAAAATAAAAGATTGCCAAACAAAAGAAATAAAGAATTTGAAAACAGGAGAAATAGAATCAACTAATTTACCAAAATCTAATGTATTGTATTATGAATTAGAAAACCATGAATGGTGCTGTATCAGACCATCTGGAACAGAACCAAAAATAAAAGCTTATCTTGGAGTTGTAGGTGAAAGCATAGAGGATGCTAAAGAAAAGGCAAATATTATGAAAGAAGAAATGAAAAAAATATTACAATAAAGCTATAATAAGAGGAAAATAGAAATTTACTATTTTCCTCTTAAATTTTCCATCCTTTTAAATTTCCTCTTTGAATAGCTCCAAGCAAATTTGCTTTTATATGAGGATTTTCTTTTCTAAATCTTTCAATTAATTGTTTCATCTCTTCTCTTTTAGAATTTCCGTCCATAGGACAGCACTTATTCATAACAGAAATTTGGTTTCTCTTGATAAAACTTTTTATTATTTTTTCTTCTGTGTAAATAAGAGGCCTAATTAAAGTAATTTGCGAACGATCCATATAACTAACAGGAGCAAAAGTGGAAATATTTCCATTATAAATTAGATTTAGAAAAAAAGTTTCTATCACATCATCTAAATTATGACCTAGTGCAATTTTGGAACAATTTTCTCTAATGGCAATGCTATTTAAAATTCCACGTCTTAAGTTGGCACATAAAGAACATGGATTTTTTTCTTTACGAATATCAAAAACAATTTCTTTAATATGACTATTTTCTATAAAAAGTGGAATCTGTAATTTTTCACAAAGGGAAGAAAGAAAATCTTTATCGAAAAAGGGAAAACCAGGATCAATACTAATGGCTATTAAGTCAAATTTTTGTGGGTAAAAAATTTGTAAATTTTTTAAAGCCATTAAAAGACAGATGGAATCTTTTCCTCCAGATAATCCGTACTGCTATTTTATCTCCATCCTGAATCATTTTATAATCTTCAATTGCTTTTCTCATAGGGCTTAAAATCCTTTGCAATTTAATCACTCCAAATAAAATTTTAAAAGTATGTATATTATATAATTTTTTACATAAAATTTCAATAGAAGTATTGACAGATGAAAAAAAATGTTGTAATATATATAAGCAACTGTAAGTAAGCAGTTGCTTATATCATTCTTGAAAAATGAATTGGGCCATTAGCTCAGGTGGTAGAGCACTTGACTTTTAATCAAGTTGTCCCGCGTTCGAGTCGCGGATGGCTCACCAAATTTCTTTATTAGAATGATATATGGCCCCGTGGTCAAGCGGTTAAGACATCGCCCTTTCACGGCGGAGACATGGGTTCGATTCCCGTCGGGGTCACCAAATTTATTGCCGCTGTAGCTCAGCTGGTAGAGCAACTGATTTGTAATCAGTAGGTCGTCAGTTCAAGTCTGACTAGCGGCTCCATAAAAAAGATGTGGGAATGCTTTGAATTTCAACGTTCCCGCATTTTTTTATTGTAATGGAAAGAAGGGATGCTCAATGTATAGGTTTACAATAGATATGTCACACCTAATATAAAAAATAAAAGTAGGAAATACCAGAAAACATGATAAAATGAT
>CALXRW010000026.1 GCA_944390965.1 uncultured Clostridia bacterium | reverse complement strand
TATAATGAAGGAAAAATGGCAGGATATGCAGAAGAAATAAAAGATTTAATACCAGAAGGAACAGAATTCCTACCAGAGCATGAAATAAATATTCAATATGGATGGAGAATGTATAAAATAGAAAATGATGAGGAAATAGAAACTACAGATGCTACAGAAGCAACTATTGTTAGAACAGATTACTTATCTAAGGCAGCAGGAGAAACAAGAGGAGAAGATAATTTACTAAAAGCGTTTGATAATATTGCAGAAATTACACCAGAGGGAACTTTCTATCATCCAGATTATAGAGACGTAAAAATAGCAGTAAAAATAATTGAACCAAATACTTCAGAAGAAGTATTAAGAAATATTGCAGAAATTAGTGAAGATGCAGATGAAGAAGGAGAGCCTGTAGATGATGTAGATTCTACACCAGATAATTATCCAGAAGAAGAAGATGACAATGACTACGATGATGTTGTACTTACCTACTTTGATTTAGCATTGAGAAAATTTATTACATCAATTAGAGACCTAGATGTAGAAGAAGAAGTAACAGAAAGAATTCCACAAGTATCTTACGAAGATGGTAAAATAGTTTATACACATCCAAAAGACCCTATATTAGTGGCAAATGGAAATATTGTAACATATACCATACGAGTATATAATGAAGGTAAAATGGATGGATATGCTTCTGAAATAACAGATGATATTCCTGAGGGCTTAGAATTTTTACCAGAACATGAAACAAATAAACAGTATGGTTGGGTTGTATCAGAAGATGGTACAAAAGTAACAACGAATTATTTATCAAAAGAAGCATCTGAAGCAAGGGGAGAAGATAATTTAATAAAGGCATTTGACCCAGAAGAGGATGTTACAGAGGAAAATCCAGATTATAGAGATGTAAAAATTGCTTTTAAAGTGACAGAAGAACAATTACCAGAAGACAGAATTTTAATTAACACAGCTGAAATTTCAGATGACAGTGATGAAGATGGAAATGAAATTGAAGACGAAGATTCTATTCCGGGAAATAATGTGCCAGAAGAAGATGACATTGATATTGAAAAAGTGCAAGTAAAATACTTTGACTTAAGTTTATTAAAATATGTAAGTAAAGTTATTACAATTGAAAATGGAGAAACACAAATAAAAGAAACTGGTTATGATGGAACAGAAGACCCAGAACCAATTGTAAAAGTAGACTTACATAGAAAGAAAGTAGATGAAGTTACTGTAAAATTTGGTTATACCATAAAAATAACAAATGAAGGACAAATCCCAGGATATGCAACAGAGATAAAAGATTATGTCCCAGAAGGACTAGAATTTTTACCAGAAGATAATCCAGACTGGTTAGAGATAGAAAATGGAATTATTGTAACAGAAAAATTAGCAGAAACACTATTACAACCAGGAGAAAGTGCAACAGTAGAAGTAATCTTAACATGGATTAATGATGAAGACAATATGGGATTAAAGACAAATATTGCAGAAATTAGCAAAGATGATAATGAATATGATTCAGATGATATAGATTCTACTCCAGATAATAAAGAAGAAGGGGAAGATGATATTGATGAAGCATTAGTAATGTTATCTATTTCAACAGGTGGAGAAAGTAAAGTTTATATTGCTTTATCTGGAATCATTTTAGTAACAATTGCTGTAGGAATTGTACTAATTAAAAAATTTGTAATTTAACAATAAAGTGAGAAAAGTGGCTTCGCCACATGTACAGATTGCTTCGTAATCACACGAAAACATAGGTAACTTAACCTTGTTACATAGGAAAAATAACAAAGAAAAAATGTTGAATTATCAACATTTTTTCTTTACGTCAAGCAAGTTTTAGAAAGTTCATTTTCAAAAGAAAAATACTTTACAACCCATAAACACTATGTTATAATTTGATTAGAATGAAAAAATAGGAGGTCTATATGAACCAGATACTGTTTTCAGAACAACCTAAAAAAGAAATAAAAGAAAAGGCAGATATCCATAAAATTATGCAATATTTTTGCATTTTTTTAATTGTTTTTGGACTTGCCATGATTGGAACAGGAACATATGCATTTTTTAGTGAAAAAGAAAAAGAAATTCCTATTGATTTCACAATGAAACCACAAGCTGTAATAGAAAGAGTAGAAGATTCTATTATGATTACAGTAAACCATAATCAACCAATTAACTATATTCGTTACAACTGGAATGGGGAAGAAGACTTTACCATCCAAGGAAATGGAAGAACCAATATAGCAGAAACAATAGAATTAATTCCAGGAAACAATGTATTAAATTTAACAGTAGTGGATGCATCCAATAATCAAACTAACTATGTAAAAGAGTTCTCATATGTAACTGGGGAGGACATTGAAAAACCTAAAGTTGTAATGGAACCATCAGGAAACAATGTTATGATAACAGCTACAGATGAAACAGAAATGGCATCATTACAATATTACTGGGGCGAAGAAGAACCAACTCTTATAGAAGCAGAAGAGGGAGAAATGACGATTGAAGCAACAGTAGAGGTAAGGAAAGGTATTAACTCGCTTACAGTAGTTGCAGAGGATACCAGTGGAAATACCGAAACAGTGACAAAAACCTATAATGGTATTACCAAACCAGAAATTAATGTTGTAAGAGAAGGAAATAGTTTAATTATTAATGTTACAGACGAAGATGGAATTCAGTATGTAGATGTTGATTTAAATAATCAGCAATATCGATTAAATATGGAAGACAAAGGAAAAAAACTAACCTATACATTTGAAATGGTAAGCGGAAACAATATTCTCAAGATAGTTGCTTATAACATTAATGGATATAGTTCAACTTTTGATGGAGAATCTCAATTATAAATAGAAAGAGAAAAATATGGACCAGACAATACAAATTATAAGTGAAATTTTAGCATATTTTATCCTGTACTCATTTTTGGGTTGGATAATGGAATCAATTTTTAAAACCATATTATTAAAAAAAATTGTCAATAGTGGATTTTTACATGGACCTTTTTGTCCTATATATGGAATAGGAGCATTAATTATGCTTCTATTCCTAGAACGTTTTCAAGACCAATATCTCTCATTGTTTATAGTAGCAACTATTATCTTAACAATGTGGGAATACTTAGTTGGTGTTTTATTAGAATGGGTATTTCATATTAAATATTGGGATTATTCAGAGCATAAATTTAATTTTCAGGGGAGAATATGTCTATCTCATTCCATTATTTGGGGAATACTAGGAACTGTTTTTATTCTATTTATTCACCCTTTTATTTCCCAAGTAATATTAAAAATTCCAATAGATATTTTGACATACTGTGTGGTTATTATTGGAGTAGCAATGCTAGTAGACTGTATTGTTACTGTAATTAAGATTAAAAACATTAAACTTAGAATGATAACATTAAAACAGATTGGAAATAGCATTAAAGAAAAGACGGATGAACTTAAAATTTTGTTAGAGCATAGTGAAAGTAAAGAAAAAAGCAAGCAAATTTTAAATAATGTGATCGATGAATTAAAACAAAAACAAGAGGAAATAAAAGAAAAATTAGAAAAACAAACAAGAAGATTCAAAAAAGCTTTCCCAACTATGAAGCTAAAAGGATTAGGAGAAGCAATTAACGAGAGAATAAAAAAACTAAAAGGAGAAAAATAATGATACAAGAGATATTTATTATTGATGAAGAAAAAACATTAATAGATAATTTAACTGAGATGTTTAAAAAAGATAAAAATTATAAATTTAAAATGGTAAGAACAAAAGAATTAGATATCGCCTTGAAAAATATTCCAGCTTTATTTATCATTAATGAAGATACCACAGAAGATAATGTAATTGAAATTGCAAAAAGAATCAGAGAGAATGAAGATAATAATATTACTCCTATCATTGTAATTTCTTCTAATAAAAACAAAGAACATAGAATTCAAATTTTAGAAACATCTGTTGAATACATGATTGGTGCACCAGCTGATCAAGATTATTTATATTATACGATAAAAAATATCATACGTTTAATTTATACCAATAGAAAGATTAGCCCTTTAACAGGTCTTCCTGGGAATGTACAAATACATGCTGAATTGAAAAAAAGGTTGCTAAAAAAAGAAAAATTTTCCGTTCTTTATTTGGATTTGGATAATTTTAAAGCATATAATGATGTATATGGTTTCTTAAAAGGCGATGAGATTATCAAATTCACTGCACAAATTATTCTAAAAAATGTACATATGGCAGAGGGATGTGATAGCTTTGTAGGTCATATTGGTGGAGACGATTTTGTAGCTATTGTGGGAAATGTAGATTATGAATCTATATGCCAAAGCATTATTGCAGAATTTGATGAAGGAGTAAAAAGATTTTTTAATGAAGAAGACAATAAAAAAGGATATATTGAAGTAGCAAATCGTAAAAATGTAATGGAACAATTCCCGCTTACTTCCATATCCATAGGAGTTGTAGACGTTACAGAAAATAGATTTTATAACTTACTAGAAATAGGGGAAGTGGGAGCACAAGTAAAGCACTTAGCAAAAACAGTTATGGGAAGTGCATATGTAATAGATAGAAGAAAAGAATAGAACAATAAAAAGATTGCAGAATTTAAAATTGCAGTCTTTTATTTTTATAAAAAGGGAGTATAGAATATGGAATTATGGGACATATATGATAAAAATAGAAATAAAACGGGAAAAGTAATTGATAGAAATAGTAATGAAAGATTAAAAGAAGGAGAGTATCATTTAGTAACAGAAGCTATTATAATGAACAATAAAGGACAACTGTTATTGAATAAAAGAGCAAAATTCAAACAAAAGTATCCGTTAATGTGGGAATTTTGCGGAGGTTCTTGTATTCAAGGAGAAAATAGTTTACAGGCAATATTAAGAGAAACAAAAGAAGAATTGGGATTATATTTAAATGAAAAAGAGGCAATTTTTTATAAAACATTGCGTGATGATGAAGCAAAAGATTTTAAGGACATATGGTTGTTTGTAAAAGATATAGAGATAAAAGATTTGAAATTTATAGATAGAGAAGTAATAGATAGTAAATGGGTTACAATAGAAGAATTTAAAAAATTATTATATAAAAGAGAAATAGTACCTACAATTGATTTCAATGATGAAGATTATAAAAAAATTACAGAAAATCTAATACCAAAAATTAGAAATACATAAAAGTATATACATGTATATATGCTTATTCTAAATGATAAAAGATGAAAACCTGACAAAATTTAGTGGACATGTGGTATAATTATATTATAAATCCAAAAAAGGTGACAAATTGCTAATGACAGTGAAGTAAAAAGAATTTTATATGGAGCAACAGATTGGAATAATAAGTTATAAAATGGAGAATAAAAAAGGAGTATCTCTATATAATTTATAGAGGTGCTTTTTTTATGGTTGTTATTCAGAAAAAGAGAATTCTATTTTTGTTTACATGTATTTTAATTGGAATTTTTGTATGTGCTTTGCAGCAAAGGAATGTAGAAACGATGCAAACAGTGAGTTTGCCGTGCACCAATAAAATTGTTATTTTAGATGCAGGGCATGGTTTGCCAGATGAAGGAGCGGAAAGTATTGCAGGAACAACAGAAGCAGATATTAATTTGAAAATTACATTAAAAGTGCAAAATTTATTAGAACAATCTGGTTGTACTGTTTTCCTAACACGCTCAGATGAAAATGGAATTTATGATTTAGATAAAACAACATTAAGAGAAAAGAAAGTATCAGACATAAAAAATAGAGTAAAGATAGGAAATGAATCGAGTGGAGACATTTTTGTTTCCATTCATTTAAACAAAATACCACAAGAACAATACTGGGGGTGGCAAACATTCTATAAAAAAACAAATGAAAACAGTGAAAAATTAGCGAAATGTTTGCAAAACGGGCTAAACGAAACTATAAAAAGAGAGAACAAAAGAGAAAGTCTACCAATTTCTAATATATACATTGTAGATCATGTGGAAATTCCTATATCAATTGTTGAATGTGGTTTTTTATCTAATCCAGAAGAAGAAAAATTACTATTAACAGAAGAATATCAAGATAAATTAGCTTGGGGAATTTATACAGGTATTATGGATTATTTTGCTATGAATTAGAAAACACAAAAGGAGAGAACATTTATATTTAATAAAAAACATATAAAGTTAATATAGACATAAAAAAGAAAGAATAAAATTTCCACAAATGGAAAAAACTAATTTCAAAAACAATCTTCAAGGAAGTGAAAGTTTTGAAATTAGGAAGAGAACTTAATATTAGTGGAACATTAGTAGATAAACATCAATTAGAACAACACCTAGAAAAAATTGCATCAAATCATATTTTAAGCAAACATTCTGACAAAAGTACGTATCCTATTCCCTTATTAAAAAATAATTTTCAGTTTATTACAAAAACTTATGAAATTCTAAATGAACATATCAAATTAGGGATAACCATTCATCCAGCAGGGGAATGGTTATTAGACAATTACTACATTATAGAGGAAACGGTAAAAAACATTGTAAAAGAATTAACATTAAAAAAATATACAAATTTAATTGGATTAGAAAATGATACCTATCAAGGCTATGCAAGAGCTTATGTACTAGCCTGCGAAATCATAGCATATACTGACAATAAAATAGAAGAAGATGCTTTAAAAGATTATCTAATTGCTTACCAAAATAAAAAAACACTAAGTATGGAAGAAATATGGAATATAAAATCTTTTTTACAGATTGCAATGATTCAAAATATAAAGCAAATTTGCGAAAGAATTTATTTTAATCAAGTGCAAAAGTATAAAGTAGAAGGAATAGTAGAAAGATTAGTTGAGAAAAAATCATCAAAAGATCAAATTTTTAAAAATGTTCCCTACCTTTCAGAAAAAAATTATTTTAATGAAATGAAATATCCATTTATTGAATATATGTCATATAAACTTAAAAAATATGGAAAACAAGCTTATGGTTACTTACAAATTTTAGAAGAAGAGATTGAAAAAGCAGGTACTTTATTATCAGAAGTTATAAAAAAAGAACATTTCGAAATTGCCATTCAAAAGGTTTCAATGGAAAATGCTATTAAAAGTCTAAAAAATATTCTTAGAATGGATTTTCTTGAAAGCTTTGAAAAAATAAATGGAGTAGAAGAATTGTTAAGACAAGACCCAGCAAATGTATATGATAGAATGGATTATAAAACAAAAATAGCTTATAGAAACTCTATTCAAGAAATTTCTAAAAATACAAAGGTAGCAGAAACATATATCGTTAAAAAGGCATTAGAACTTTCCAAGAGAGAAGAAAATAAAGAAGAAAGAGAAAAACATATTGGATATTATTTAGTAGCAGAAGGAAGGCAAAGATTATATCAAGTATTAGGAAGTAAAAGGAAAATCATTTCTCACTCTCAAAAAAGCAAAAGGTATATCATAGCCATTATTAGTTCATCTGCTATTTTAACACTATTTTTCATGAGTGGTCTTGCGAAAAGTTTGCCTTTTGGGAAATGGAATTTATGGATAGAACCTTTATTAGGAATTCTATTTTATATTCCTATATCAGAAATTGTTACCAAAATCACACAGTATATTATGATGAAAATAAGAAAACCAAAATTAATTCCCAAACTAGATTTTAGTAAAGGAATACCAAAAGAACATGCCACAATGGTAATAGTTCCAACCATTATAAAAAATAAAGCAAAAGTAGAAGAAATTATGAAAAAATTAGAAATTTATTATTTGGCAAATAAAAGTGAAAATTTGTATTTTGCTTTATTAGGAGATTGTTCTAGCGGAGCCAAAGAAAAAGAAAGTTTTGATGCTGAGGTAATAGAAACAGGGAAAAAAGAAGTCGAAAAATTAAACCAAAAATATACAAAAAAAGAACCTATTTTTCACTTCTTCTATCGTAATCGAAAATGGAACGAAAAAGAAAAAATGTATTTAGGTTGGGAGAGAAAAAGAGGATTAATACACCAACTAAACCATTTCCTTATAACAGGAGAGCCTCAAGATTTTTGTTGTATTTCTATGGAGAAAATTCCCGAAATAACTTATGTTATCACATTGGACGCAGATACAGAATTGGTATTAAATACAGGACTAGAGTTAGTAGGAGCTATGGCACATATTCTAAATAAGCCAATTTTAAATAAAAATAGAACAAAAGTAATTCAGGGACATGGAATCATGCAACCAAGAGTGGGAGTTAACCTGAAAGCTAGTCAGAAAAATCTTTTTACAAAAATTTTTGCAGGACTAGGAGGAACCGACCTATATGCTAATGCCATTTCTGATATATATCAAGACAATTTTGGAGAAGGAATTTTTGCAGGAAAAGGAATTTACGACTTAAAAACATTTGACAAGCTATTAAAGGATGCTATACCAGAAAATACCGTGTTAAGCCATGATTTACTGGAAGGAAATTACTTAAGATGTGGCTTAGTTTCAGATATTACTTTAATGGATGGTTGGCCAACAAAATATATTAGTTCAGCTGCGAGAAACCATAGATGGATTAGAGGAGATTGGCAAATTATACGATGGCTAGACATAAGCGTAAAAAATAAAGAGGGAAAAATTGTTGAAAATCCATTTGATGATTTAGAAAAATTTAAAATTTTGGATAATTTGAGAAGAAGTTTATTAGAACCAACTATTTTTTTAGGGATACTATTGCTAGTAGTGTTGAATTGTTTTGTTCGTTTTCCTATATGGCAGGGAATTACGATTGCTATAATAGCACAAACGATTCCAGCAATTATTGATATTTTAAACTATATTATATATAAAAAAGACCTAGGAAATGAATATATGATTGCACAGAAGAATTTTACAAAAGTCGTTGCCGGAATATACGGAAGCATTTTAAGAGTTGTGCTGGAATTTTCTTTCCTACCTTATAAAGCTTATTTATCGTTAAATGCTATTTGCAAAACTATTTATCGTATGGTAAAAACAAAGCAAAATATGCTAGAATGGGTAACAGCAGAGGAAGCAGAAAAACAAGCAAAAACAGATTTGCTATCCTATTATCGAAACATGATAATAAACCTATTAGTTGGGACAATATTCATTTTTATATCTATTGAGACAAACCAAATTTTATTATTTTTCATAGGAGTACTTTGGCTACTGGGACCATATTTGGCTTGGTATATTAGTAAAGAAGTAAAAGAAAAAAGAAAATTAGAAGAATTAAATAAGCAAGAAAGAGAATATTTACTAGAAGTTGCAAAAAGAACGTGGACATTTTTCAAAGATAATATGGATGAAGAAAACCATTATCTTCCGCCAGATAATTATCAAGAAGATCGAAAAGAAAAAGTTGCCCACAGAACTTCTCCAACGAATATTGGACTAGGAATTTTAGCAATCGTATCAGCCTATGACCTAGAATTTGAGAACTTAGAAGAAACTTTAAATCATTTAGAAAAAACATTAGAGACCATACAAGAAATGCCAAAATGGAATGGACACTTATATAATTGGTATGATACCAAAACATTAATACCACTACATCCTAGATATGTATCTACTGTTGATAGTGGAAACTTTATTGGTTATCTTTACGTATTAAAATCTTTCTTATGTTTCATTGGGGACGCTCCTGAATGGGACAAAACTGCCTCATCTGGGACGCTTTTAAATTCAAAAGAAATCATGGTAAATCAAATAGAAAAAATGAAAAAAACAATCGATGATATTATTTCACATACAGATTTTTCTGTTTTATATGATGAAAAATCAAGATTATTTTCTATTGGATTTCATGTAGAAGAAAATAAATTAACAGATTCGTATTATGATTTATTAGCATCCGAAGCTAGACAAACAAGTTTAGTAGCAATTGCTAAAAAAGATGTACCAAGTAAACATTGGAATCAATTAAGCAGAACATTAACTTGTTTAAATCATTACAAAGGATTAATTTCATGGTCTGGTACTGCATTCGAATATTTAATGTCTAATATTAATGTTCCTAAGTATCCTGGAAGCTTACTAGAAGAATCTTGTAAGTTCGCTATTATGAGCCAAAAAGAATATAGTAAGAAATTAAATATACCTTGGGGAATTACAGAGGCAGCATTTTATTTAAAAGACCTAAACGGGAATTACCAATATAAAGCATTTGGAATTCCTTGGTTAGGATTAAAAAGAGGATTAGCAGACGAAATGGTGGTAGCTCCTTATGGTAGCTTTTTAGCAATTACTGATGAACCCAAGAGTGTGCTTCAAAATTTGAGAATCCTAGAAAAACAAGGAATGTATGATAAATATGGGTTTTATGAATCTGTGGATTATACACCTACAAGACTAAAATATGGCAAAAGATATGAAGCGGTAAAAACTTATATGGCACATCACCAGGGATTAATTCTTCTATCAATCAACAACTTATTCCATGAAAATATTTTGCAGAAACGTTTTTTCTATAACCCTGAAATAGCAGCAATTGATATTTTGCTACAAGAGAGAATGCCTCAAAAAACTATTATCACAAAGGAAAAGAAGGAAAAAGTAGAAAAACTAAAATATCAAGATTACGAAAATTACCAGGAAAGAGTCATTACCAAATTTAACGATAATCTAAAAACAGGAAATATCATATCAAATGAGGATTATACTATTGTTATGGATGAGAATGGGAATGGGTATAGTAAATATAAAAAGATTCAGATTAACCGATTTAAGAGAACTGCAGATACGGAACAAGGAATTTTTTTCTATTTAAAAAATATAAAAACCAAAAGATTATGGACAAATACCAAAATGCGATTTTTATCAAAGCCAGACAAATATAAAATAGTATTTGCACCAGATACAGATAAAATTGTAAGAACAGATGGAAATATTGAAACCACAACAAAAATTACCATAGCAGCAAATGAACCTTTAGAAATTAGAAAGTTAGAAATTAAAAATACAGGGTTAAATGAAGAAATACTTGAAGTTAGTAGTGTTTTAGAACCAATTATTTCTACAAAAGAACAAGATTATTCGCATATGGCCTTTAACAATTTATTCTTAAAATTTGATGTGATAGACAATATCATATTAGTTAAAAGAAAAGCCAGACAACAAGGAGAAAAAGATCAATATCTTGCAGTAACACTTTTTACAGAAGAAGATACTATTGGAGATATGGAATTTGAACTAGATAAAGAAAGATTAGTAGGAAGAGGAAACTTAAATATTCCTAATATGATAAAAGAATCAAAACCATTTTCAAAATCAATAGGATTGTTTACAGAAGCAATTGTTGCACTAAAAAGAACGATTAAGGTAAAACCAGAAGAAAAAACAGAAATGGATTTATTGATATCAATAGGAGAAGAAAAAGAAGAAGTAATAGAAAGAATACAAAGATACCAGAATAAAGAAAAAATCGCAAGAGAATTTGAAATTGTAAAAGCAAGAATAGAAGCGGAAACAAGATATTTGGGAATCAAAGGAAGCGAATTAGAAACTTATCAAAAATTATTATCTTATATGTTTTTAGGAAACCCACTTCGAAAAATGGAATTAAAAAAATTACCGAAAAGAGATTATTCTCAAAAAGAATTGTGGAAATATGGAATTTCTGGAGATATTCCAATCCTATATGTAAAGATTAAAGATGTAAATGATGTTTATGTAATAGAAGAAGTTCTGAAAGCCTATGAATTTGCTAGACTAAAAAATCTTGAGTTGGATTTAGTTATTTTAAATGAAGAAGAAAATGTATATGAACAATATGTTAAGGAACAAATAGAAAATTTAATATTAAATAGGCATATTAGTTATTTGAAGAATATACCAGGAGGAATTTTTGTACTGAATGGAAACGAAATGTCTAAAGAAGATAAAGATTTATTTTCTCTAAGGTCAGATATGGTAATTACTAGTGAAAAAGGCGATTTAAAGACGATGATAGAAGATTTAGAAGAAGACTATATAGAACAAATTAAAAACATTGGAATGGACAAAAATAAAAGAGAGGTTTATTCTGAAGAAAAAGATAATTACAAAAAACCAGAATTTAAAGATTTACAGTATTTTAATGAATATGGAGGATTTACAGAAGATGGAAAAAAATATTTAATTAAAATAAATCAAGAAAATAAAACTCCGACTGTATGGAGCAACATCATGGCAAATGAAAATTTTGGTACTCTTGTTACAGAAAATATGGGTGGCTTTACTTGGAGTAAAAATAGTAGACTTAATCGTTTAACAAGTTGGAATAATATGCCAAGCTTGGATATTCCATCTGAAATTATTTATCTACAAAATAGAGAAACAGGAGAGACCTGGTCGCTGGGAAATAATCCAATGCCAGATAAAAATGATTATTATATCACTTATGGATTTGGATATAGTAAATATAGCCATTCAAACAATGGAATTCTACAAGATGCTACTGTGTTTGTGCCAAGAGAAGATAAGGCAAAAGTCACATTATTAAATTTAAAAAATATTGATTCTGCAAAAAAAGAAATTAAAATTATTTATTATCTAAAACCAGTTTTAGGAGAAGACGAAATAAAAACGAATAGTTTTTTAGAAATAAAGAAACAGGGAAATGTTATTTTAACTAAAAACCTATATGCAACAGAATTTAGTCATGGAATTTGTTATCTCTCTGGAAGTGAAGAGATTGTCTCATATACAGGAGACAAAGATTTCTTTATGGGAAAGGGAAATTTAGCAAATCCAGAATGTTTACAAAAAGTAGAACTAAATAAAGAAAATGGATTGGGAGAAAATAGTTGTATTGCAGTAGAATTTAAAATAACATTGCAAGAATTTGAAAACAAAGAGATCGCACTGGTATTTGGAGAAGAGGAAAATGAGATAGATGCAAAAAATCTGGCATACAAATACTCTAAAATAAGCAATTGCATGGAAGAACTTAAGAAAATAAAAGAATACTGGAAAGAAAAATTAGAAATGATTCAGGTAAAAACACCTGTAGACTCCCTAAATATCTTATTAAATGGATGGACACTTTATCAGACAATTGTATGCAGATTATGGGGAAGAAGCGGATATTATCAATCAGGAGGAGCAATAGGATTTCGAGACCAGTTACAAGATACACTAGGTTTAAAATATTGTGATATTAATTGGATGAAAAAACAAATATTAAAAGCAGCGTCTCACCAGTTTATAGAAGGAGATGTGGAACATTGGTGGCATGAGGAAACAGGACGAGGTATTCGAACAAGATTTTCAGACGACTTATTATGGCTAGTTTATGTAACATGTGAGTATATTGAAACAACAAACGACGACTCTATTTTAGATAGTATGATTCCATATATTCAAGGAGAGCAGCTAAAAGAAGGACAAGATGAGTCATACGATTTTCATCCTAAAAGTGAAGTAGAAGAAACACTTTATGAACATTGTAAAAAGGCAATAAAAAAATCACTAAATTTTGGGGAAGATGGTTTGCCTAAAATAGGTTCTGGAGATTGGAATGATGGATTTAGTGCAGTTGGGAATAAAGGTAGAGGTACAAGTATTTGGTTAGGTTTTTTCTTATACGACATACTAGAAAAATTTAAGAAAATATGTGAACAAAGAGATGAACCCAAACTACTAGAAGAATATGAGAAAGTGCAAGCAAATCTAAAAAAAGCATTAAATACAATTGGTTGGGATGGAAGGTGGTATAAAAGAGCTATTACAGATGATGGAGACGCACTTGGTAGTATTGAAAATGATGAATGCAGAATTGACAGTATTTCTCAAAGCTGGGCATGTATATCAGGAGCAGGTGATAATGATAAGAAATATATTTCCATGAACAGTTTAGAAACACATTTAGTAGATAAAGAAAATGGAATCATTAAGCTTTTAGATCCGCCATTTGACAAAGGAAAATTTAAACCAGGTTACATTAAAGCTTATTTGCCAGGAGTAAGAGAAAATGGAGGACAATACACACATGCTGCCATTTGGGCAGTCATGGCAGAAGCTTTACTTGGATTTGGTAATAAAGCAGTAGAATATTATCGTATGATTAACCCGATTGAACACAGTAAAACCAAAGAAGAAAGCCAGAAATATAAGGTAGAACCATATGCTATACCAGGAGATGTTTATGGAGCAAATAACCTAGCAGGACGTGGAGGCTGGACATGGTATACAGGGTCTAGTAGTTGGTATTACAAAGTAGGAATAGAAAATATATTGGGATTACAAATAAAAAAAGGAAAACTTATTATAGAACCGTGTATTCCAGAGGATTGGAAAGAATATGAAATTCGTTATCATTTTAAAAGTAGTATTTATCATATAAAAGTAAAAAATCCTGACAGAAAAAATACAGGAGTTACGCAAATTTTATGTAATGGAGAAGAGTGCAAAGAAAAAGAAATACCACTAATAGATGATGGAAAGATAAAAGAGATAGAAGTGATTATGTAAAATATTAATGGGAACTTAGATTTTATCAATATGGATTGTTAAAAATCTTAGTTCCCATTCATACTTGTTTGAGACTAATAATTGACACACAAAAAGGCCTATGATATAATATTTCCGTAAGAAAGATAGTACCAAGCAAGTTATGAAAATGTAGGGGCAATTTTAATTGCCCGTTCTTTAAAAAACTACAAAAAATAAAAAAAGGAGGAATGGTTCTATGAAAAAGAAAATTCTATTTGTTATTATTTTGATAACAGCTCTTTTCTTTATGGAACCACAAATGATAAGCCAAGTAAATGCAAAAGAAATACCGGTAGAAAAAATTACATTTGATATTTATCGCGAGAATTTATTAAAAGGTGAAACTTTTACTTTAAGAGCAACGATTACACCAACAAACGCAACAAACAAGTCTATATTATGGAGTAGTAATAATGAGACAGTTGCAACTGTTGATCAAACGGGCAAAGTAACAGCAAAGGGTGAAGGAACTGCATTAATCTCAGCTGTTACATCTGATGGATGGAAAGTAGCTAAATGTGAGGTAGTAGTAAGTAGAATCCGCCCACAACTTAATGGATATACGGTAAATGAAACAGAAAAAATAATAGAAAATTTTCCATTAGGTTTTACAAAAAGTGATTTCTTATGGATTTCAAAATCAAATGGAACAATACAAATAAAAAAGAATGGTAGAGAAATACAAAATAGTGAAAAAATGGGAACAGGAACAACGGTTACAATAGATAATGACGTAACCTATACAATGGTAATATTAGGTGATGTTAATGGAGATGGAGAACTTACCATTGTAGATTTGGCAAAATGTAAATTGCATACAATTTGGAAAGAGAATCTTACAGGCTGTTACGAAAAAGCAGTCGACTTTAATGGAGATAAAGTGGTAAATATTATTGACTTATCACGTTTAAAATTAAAATTAATTGGAAAAATATAAAAAAAACTTGTACAAAATAAGAATTATGATATAATTAAGAAAAAATAAGAAAGGCGGAATTCATATGGAAAATACAGAAGAGAATCAGAAAAAAACAATTCTCATTGTAGATGACGAAAAACCAATTGTAGAAATTTTGGTATATAATCTACAAAAAGAAGGATATGCTACTTTAGAAGCAAATGATGGCGTTTCTGCAGTTGATATTGCACTTTCTAAAAAACCTGATTTAATTTTGTTAGATAGAATGTTGCCTAAAATGGATGGATTAGATGTGTGCAGAAAAATTAGACATGTTTTAAATGTTCCAATTCTTATGTTGACAGCAAAGGATGAAGAAATTGATAAAATATTAGGACTTGAATTAGGAGCAGACGACTATATCACAAAACCATTTAGTGTAAGAGAATTAATGGCAAGAATTAAAGCAAATTTAAGGAAAACTGAATTAAACAATCTCTCTGCAAAAGAGAAAAATGAGAATAAGTCAGAGACTAGTAAGATTGTTGTAGGAGAACTAGAATTAGATTTAGACAAATTTGAAGTAAAGGTAAGAAATGAAATAATTGATTTAACATTAAGAGAATTTGAAGTTTTAAAATATTTAGCAACACAACCAGGACAAGTTGTAACAAGAGAAGTTCTGCTAGAAAAAGTTTGGGGCTATGAATATTATGGAGATATTAGAACAGTAGATGTTACGGTGAGAAGAATTAGGGAAAAAATTGAAAAAGACACATCTAACCCTAAAATCTTAATTACGAAAAGAGGAATCGGATATTATATTGCCGTACCATAAAAAGAAGAAAAAATTGGTTTGGGATAAAATATCTCAAACTATTTTTTTGAATAGAAAACATATGAAATTTAAAAATTTCATATGTTTCTGTGCTATTGCGAAGCAATCTGTACATGTGGCAAAGCTACTTTTACAACTCAAAAATAATGTTTTAATGAAAGAAGGTTAAAAATGCTAAAAAGTATTCAAATTAAAATCATATTAATCTTTATTGTTTTGGGCGTTTTAATTATGGTGGGCTTAAGTACTCTTTTTACCTATAAAATGCAAGAAATAAATTCAAAAGTATCAAATCCAGAGTTACAAATAGAAATTGGAGAAGAAATAGAAGAAACACAAATATTAATTTATTATGCGATTGGTATTTATGGATTAATATCAATTATATTAGGTATTTTTGTTGTAAAAGTTGTGATAGCTCCTATTACAAAATTAGTTAAAAGTGCAGAAAAAATTGCCTCTGGCGAAACGATAGATATTAAGTATTTACAAGATACAAATAATAAAACAGAGATAGATGATTTAATAAAAGCATTTAATATAATGACCAGTGAATTACAAGGAAATTTAAATGAGGCAACAAGACAGAAAAAACAAATTGAAACTATATTATTACACATGACAGATGGTATTATAGCATTTAACATGGAAGGAGAAATCTTACATATTAATCCAGCTGCTACAAGGTTACTACAATTATTAAAAGAAGATAATAATTTTGACAAGATATTTAAAAAACTGAAAGTGGATATGAATTTAGAAAAAATTATTTATTTAGAAAATTGGACATCTTCAGAACAAAAAGTAAAACTTGGAGATACCTATGTGAATTTATTTTTTGCACCATTTAAAGATGAAAATGATAGGCCGGCTGGTGTAATTGTTGTAATTCAAGACATTACAGAACATGTTAGATTGGACAATATGAGAAAAGAATTTGTCGCAGATGTATCACATGAATTAAAAACGCCAATTACTTCTATCATGGGATATGCAGAAACATTAACAGAAGGAGAATATGATAAGGAAACAAGACAACATTTTTTAGAAGTAATTGTTTCAGAAAGTAAAAGAATGGCAAGGCTAGTGCAGGACTTATTAACACTTTCTAAATATGATAACAATAAAAATAAATGTGAGAAAACAAAATTTGATTTAGGACAAGTAGTAAAAGAAGCACAGGAAAAATTGCAAATAGAAATTGATAAAAAAGGTTTAAAAGCAGAGAGTTTTGTAACTGCTAATGTTCCAAATGTATATGCAGATAAAGCAGGCATAGAAAGAGTAATTTTAAATATATTAAGCAATAGTGTAAAATACACAAACGAAGGTGGAAATATAAAAATATATGTAGGATTTGTATATAATGATGCCTATATTAAAATTATTGATAATGGAATAGGTATTCCAGAAGAGGACTTAAAAAAAATATTCGAACGTTTTTATCGCGTAGACAAAGCAAGGAGCAGAGAAGCAGGTGGAACACGGTCTAGGACTATCAATTGCAAAAGAAATTTTAGACCAAAATGGAGGAAGCATTGATATAAAAAGCGAGTTAGGAAAAGGAACAGAAGTTGTAATAAAAGTACCTACGAAATAATTGAATAAATACATCCCTATTTGTTTTGAAAACTATTGCGAAAAACACAATTCTGATATATAATAAAATTCTGAGAAAGTAGGAATGAAAACATGAAAAGTAAAATAAATCCTAAATTAAAAGAAGCATTAGAATGGATAGGTTGTATTTTAATTGCAGTTATACTAGCTTTATTAGTAAGATATTATATTGGAACACCAACAATTGTACAACAGCCTTCTATGTATCCTACATTAAAACAAGATCAAAGACTCATTTTAAATAGATGGGAAAGAACAATTAAAAAAATGCCTGAAAGAGGGAATATCATTACTTTTGAAGCCCCTAGTAGTAACTATATTTCAGCTTATGATGCTGACTTAGAAAATCCAATTGCCAAATACGAAAATGAACCAGAAGGAATATGGAATCGTTTCTGTTTTTATGTGTTAGAAGTAAATAAAACAAGCTACATTAAAAGAGTAATAGGATTACCAGGCGAACATATAAAAATTGAAAATGGAAAAGTATATATAAATGAAAACGAGCTACAAGAACCTTATTTACAAGAAGGAGTTATAACAGATGATTTAAATGGAGCTTTTACAGATATTATAGTTCCAGAAAACACAGTATTTGTTATGGGAGATAATCGTGGACAAAGTACAGATAGCAGAAGATTTGGCTGTATTCCACTAGAAAAAATAGAAAGTAAAGTTCTTTTTAGATTTTGGCCATTAAATGTTTTTGGAAAGGTAGAATAGGATGGCTTTTGAACAATTAATTGGAAATGATAAAATTAAAGACATATTAAAGGAAAGTGTGAAGAAAGGCAATATATTACATAGTTACTTATTTGTAGGAAATGAAGGAATTGGTAAATTTCATTTTGCAAAAGAATTTACAAAAATGATTTTATGTTTCTATAAAAATGGTTGTAATCAATGTAAATCTTGCAAAGAATTTGACACAGAAAATCATCCTGATTTTCTTGTAGTAGAGCCAGAAGGAAACACGATAAAAGTAGAACAAATTAGACAAATGATTTCAAAAATAATTGAGAAGCCAATTATATCTGATAAAAAGGTCTATATTGTAAATGATAGCGATAAAATGACAGAAGAAGCACAAAATACACTTCTTAAGACATTAGAAGAGCCACCAGAAAATATTATCATTATATTAATTGCAGAGAAAGAAGAAAAAATATTAAGTACCATAAAATCCAGATGTACAAAAATAACATTTCAACCAATCGAACAAGATAAATTAAAGGAAATTCTAAAAAAACAATATCAATATGAAAACATTTCTGAACATCTATTAACTTTTTTTAATGGAAGCATCAAAAAAGCACTAAATGTAAAAGAAAAAAAAGAAGTTTATGAACAAATAGAAAAAATGGTGCTTGGAATAAAACAAATGAATAAAATAGAAATGCTAAATCAAAAAAATAACATTGACAAAGAAGAAATCATTAACATCTTAGAATATATGAATTTATTATTTTGGGAACAAAGCACTCAAGTAGATACAAAAGAAAGAGAAAGTGCAGTAAAAAGTATTTTGATAATAGAAGAAACCAAAAAAAGGATACAATCCAATTGTAATTTTGATATGACAGTAGACAATATGTTAATGCAGTTATGGGAGGAATGGAATGAAAAAAATGATAGGAGTTAGGTTTAAAAGACCAGGGAAAATATATTTCTTTGATCCTGGAAAATTGAGAGCGGAAAAGGGCGATTTTGTAATTGTTGAGACTTCTCAAGGAGAAGAATATGGTGAAGTTGTAATAAGTAATAGAGAAATAGAAGAGGAAAAACTGGTAGCACCATTAAAAAAAGTAATAAGGATTGCAACACAAAAAGACAGAAGACAAAATGAAGAAAATAAAAAGAAAGAAGAAGAAGCAAAAAAAATTTGTATACAAAAAATAAAAAAGCATAAATTGGATATGAATTTAACAGATGTAGAATATAAATTTGATAATAGTAAAATCATTTTTTATTTTACAGCAGAAGGCAGAATTGATTTTAGAGAATTAGTAAAAGACCTAGCAGGTGTTTTTAAAACAAGAATAGAATTAAGACAAATTGGTGTAAGAGATGAAGTAAAAAGATTAGGTGGAAATGGAATATGTGGAAGAGAATTATGCTGTTGTTCCTTTTTAGGAAGCTTTGAGACGGTGTCTATAAAAATGGCAAAAGAGCAAAATATCTCTTTAAATCCTTCTAAAATTGCAGGAAACTGTGGAAGATTAATGTGTTGCTTGAAATATGAAGAAGAAGTATATTCAGATAAACTAAAGAAATTACCTAAAGTTGGAGCAATTGTAAAAACAGAAGAGGGAACAGGAGAAGTGTGCCAAGTAGAAACATTAGCAGAAAGAGTGAAAGTAAAATTTACAGAAGGAACAGATACTTTTTATAAAAAATACCAAGCAAATGAAATTAAAATTATAAAAGATGCAGAAGAGGAAACAGAAAAAATAAATGAAGAAGAATTAAAAGAATTAGAAGAAATGGAAAAATTAGACAAAGAAGAAACAAGTACAGATGAAATAGAGTAAAAGAAGCAAGAAAGGTGGTGACAAAAATGGCATATAAAATAACAGATAAATGTATTAGTTGTGGAGCATGTGCAGGAGCATGTCCTGTAAGTTGTATTACACAAGGAGAAGGAAAATATGAAATTGATCCTAATGTATGCATTAGCTGTGGAACATGCAAGGGAGTTTGCCCAGTAGATGCACCGGAAGAAGAATAGAAAAATTTTATACAAAAAAATGTAGAGAGATTACCTAAAATGTAAAGGAATCTCTCTATTTTAATGAGAAATTTAGTTGAAAAATAGCAAAAAAAGTAGTATAATATATATAAGAGAAAAAGGGGAAAAAGGAGGTTACAAATGAAGAAAAAAGCGGTTACACTAATTTCATTAGTCATTACCATAACAATAATGTTAATTATTGTTGGTATTATTGTGTACTCAAGCTTTCAAAGGATAGAAACTGAAAGACTAAGCAAAATTAATACAGATATTGAAAACTTAAGTAGCAGTGTTAATTTGTATTACTTAAAAAATGAAGAAATACCGGTTGTAAGAGATGAAGAAGGACAAAAAGAAACACTTAGTATTGAAGAAGTGAGCAATGTATTAGAAGATCAAATAGATGGAAAGGACAATGATACTTATTATATTATAGATGTAAGCTATTTAGATAATATATCACTAAACTCCTATAGTAATACGGCAAAATATATTATTAATGAAAAAACGCATAATATTTATTATGTGGAATGTACTGCTAATAGAGGAGGAGAACATGTATGGATTGTAGATATTAACTCAACAGCTACTTGTACAGAAGGTGGAAGGGTTTTAAAACAATGTATATGTGGAGAAACAGTTGAAAATGAAGAAGTACCTCCATTAGGCCATGACTATACAGAAGCTACTTGTACAGAAGAAGGAGTTTGTAGAAGATGTGGAGCAACGATTCCAGCACTAGGACATGATTATAGTGCAACCTTTAATGGATATGATACTAATAACCATTGGAAAAAATGTAGTAGATGTGATAGTATAATTGATTCTTTACCACATACAAAAAGTTGGATAAGTACAAACGAAACAGAGCACTGGCAAGAATGTAGTGTATGTGATTGGGAAAGCACAAAAGTAAAACACAATTTTGAATATGAAACACAAGTTGAGGCAACCTGTACAACACCAGGAGAAAAGAAAGGAAGTTGTACATGTGGTAAAGTAGTAGATGAAGAAATCCCAGCATTAGGACATGACTTTAGTAGTACCTTTAATGGATTTGATGATGATAACCATTGGAAAAAATGTAGTAGATGTTCAGCAACAACGGAAGTAACACCACATACTAAGACATGGGTAACAACAGATGGAACAAACCATTGGCAAGTATGTAATATTTGTGGTTGGACAAGTGGAAGAACAAAACATGAATATACATATACCACAACCAAAGAACCAACTTGTACAGAAAAAGGAAGTAAAAAGGGAGTATGTAATACCTGTGGAAGAGAGGTAACAGAAGAAATCCCAGCCCTAGGACATGACTTTAGTAGTACCTTTAATGGATTTGATGACAATAATCACTGGAAAAAATGTAGTAGATGTTCAGCAACAACAGAAGTAACCCCACATACTAAAACATGGGTAAAAACAGATGAAACGAATCACTGGCAAGTATGTAACACATGTGGTTGGACAGGTGAAAAATCAGTACATAATTAGAACTATAAAACAACCAAAGAGCCAACCTGTACAGAAAAAGGAACAAAACAAGGAACTTGTAATACCTGTGGAAGAGTCATAACAGAGAGTATACCAGCGCTAGGACATAACTTTAGTAGTACATTTAATGGATATGATAATAATAATCATTGGAAGAAATGTAGCAGATGTTCAGCAACAACAGAAGTAACTCCACATACCAAAACATGGGTAAAAACAGACAGCACGAATCATTGGCAAGTATGTAACACATGTGGTTGGACAGGTGAAAAATCAGCACATAGTTATACATATACTACAACAAAAGAGCCAACCTGTACAGTAGCAGGAAGCAAAAAAGGAGTATGTAATACATGTGGAAGAGAAGTAACAGAAGAAATCCCAGCATTAGGCCATGACTTTAGTAGTACCTTTAATGGATATGATGATAATAATCACTGGAAGAAATGTAGTAGATGTTCAGCAACAACAGGAAGTACCGCACATACAAAATCATGGGTAACAACAGATGGAACAAACCACTGGCAAAAATGTAGTGGTTGTGGCTGGACAAGTACAAAATCAGCACATATTTATACATATACCACAACAAAAGAGCCAACCTGTACAGTAGCAGGAAGCAAAAAAGGAGTATGTAATACTTGTGGAAAGACAGTAACAGAAAGTATTCCAGCACTAGGACATAACTTTAGTAGCACATTTAATGGGTATAATGATAATAATCACTGGAAGAAGTGTAGTAGATGTTCAGCAACAACAGGAAGCACAGCACATAGTAAATCATGGGTAACAACAGATGGAACAAACCATTGGCAAAAATGTAGTAGTTGTGGTTGGACAAGTAGTAAATCAGCCCATAGTTATACCTATACCACAACAAAAGAACCAAC
>CALXRW010000025.1 GCA_944390965.1 uncultured Clostridia bacterium | reverse complement strand
CTTTTTTGATATTATTTTTAAATTCCACTCCTAATGGTCCATAATCCCATGTATTAGAAAGACCTCCATAAATTTCAGAACCTGGATATACATATCCTCTGTTTTTACATAAATTCACAATTTTTTCCATTGTTACATTTCCCATTTACATTCATTCCTTTCCTCTAAAAAAATGCCCTAGCTATATAAAATAATAGCTAGGGACGAATTACTCGCGGTTCCACCCTAATTCTTAAAGTTTCCTTTAAGCACTTTTTTCTTATTTGCTCCAAAGCTCCCCCTATTTTTCTCTATTGTTAGCTTTCACCTTACCTAACTCTCTTTTTATAGTGCAAAAATAGTTTTTCTTCTTCAATGCAATTTTTATTTGCAAACATTATACCATGTTTTTCATAAAAGTCAATTCTCATTTATATTTTTGCTATATTAAAATCTTGAACTTCCACTTCTATGAAAAATACTTTTTATTTTGTTAATCAATTTTCTAATAACAGATTCTCTATGTTCTACTAAAGCAACCTGTTGCTCAGTAGTTTCTTCTTGTTTGTTTTCCTTATTGTTCTTTTGAAAGATATTATCTGTATTATATTTTTTTCGTAATTCCTCTTGGTATTTTCTCTCATTTTCTGTATAGTGTTTGATTAATTCTTGTTTTTCTTCTTCTGTTTCACACCAATAGTTTAAGTTTAGCATTGCAAGTAAGGCTAATGTTTTAGAGTTTAATTCTTGTTCTTGTAATGGACGTGTTAAATCTAAATGAAACTCATAGTCTTCTGCACTATTTTCTTCAAATAATTTCATTAATTTCTTTGGTATTTTTTCTTTATATTCTGGCTCCATGTTATTTAATATGGTTATTAATTGTTTATATGCTATTTTTTCTTCACTTTTCATTTATTTCTTCCTTTTCTATTGTTTTTTATTTTACATTATTGCTATTTCTTTTTCAAGACTTTTCTTAGAATTATTAACTTTAATTTACATATTACATTTCACTTTCTATTTTTAATAGTCGATTATATTTTGCTACTCTATCTGTTCTACATGGTGCTCCAGATTTTATTTGTCCACTATTTACTGCTACTGCTAAATCTGCAATGGTGGTGTCTTCTGTTTCTCCAGAACGATGAGAAATAACAGTTGTATATCCTTTTGTTTTTGCTAATTCTATCGTTTCTAGTGTTTCTGTTAAGGTTCCTATTTGGTTTGGCTTAATCAATATACTATTGGCAATTTTTTTGTTAATCCCTGCTTGTAATCTTGACTTATTTGTTACAAATAAGTCATCTCCTACCAATTGAATTCTATTCCCTAATTTTTCTGTTAAAATTCTCCATCCATCCCAATCCTCTTCTCCTAAGCCATCTTCAATCGATACAATTGGATATTTGTTAACTAACCCTTCTAAATATTCTATCATTTCTGCTTGGGTTTTAAATGTTCCTGTTTTCCAAAAATAATATCCATCTTCTCCTATTTTTTTTGCTTCTTCTTGCATTTCTGTTGCCGCAACATCTAAGGCAATTGCTACTTGTGTTTTTGGCTCGAACCCTGCTTTTAAAATAGCATCTACCAAACAATCTAATGCTTGTTCTTCATTTTCAAGGTTCGGAGCAAATCCTCCTTCATCTCCTATTGCAACTGAATACCCCTTTTCTTTTAATAATGTTTTTAAAGCATTATAAACCTCTACTCCCATTTGTAATGAAGTTTTAAAATCCTTCGCTCCTAATGGTATAATCATAAATTCTTGTATATTAATATTATTATCTGAATGTTTTCCTCCATTTAAAATATTCATCATTGGCATTGGTAGTATTTTGGCATTTACCCCTCCAATATATTGATACAGTTCCGTTCCTAAAGAATTTGCTGCCGCTTTTGCTACTGCTAAAGATACTCCTAAAATACTGTTAGCTCCTAATCTTCCTTTATTATCTGTACCATCTAATTCAATTAGTGTTCTATCAATTTTTATTTGATCATATACATTCATCTTTTCTAATTTTTTTGCTATTTTTCTATTTACATTTTCTACTGCTTTTTGTACCCCTTTTCCTCCATACCTTTTTTCTTCAGTGTCTCTTAATTCAATTGCCTCATAGCTTCCTGTTGAAGCACCAGATGGAACTATGGCTGTTCCACAAAACCCTCCTTCTGTAACTACTTCTACTTGCACAGTTGGATTTCCTCTTGAATCTAAAACTTCTAACGCTTTTATAGACTCAATTCCTAAATAATCTTTCATAAACAAATACCTCCTAATATATGGTATTATTATATCCAGTATATTAAAAGGTATGAATCTAATATTTATATTCTTTTATTTCTTCTTCGTAGATTTTATAATATGGCATTTGTTTTTTTATCATTTCATAAAATCCTTTTACATGATTTTTATATTTCAAATGACAAAATTCATGTAAAACAACATATTCCAAGATTTCTTTTTTTTGCATGATGATATCTGGATTGATGATAATTGTTTTATCTTGTGTTGTTTTAGCTAATGTTTTATCCATTCTTTCTATTTTATAATCTTCTGGTGCAATTCCCAATGTTATTCTTGTTTTCTCCATTATGTTTTCTATTTCTTTTTCTGCTAAAGTATCATACATCTTTTCAATTACTTTTCTTATAATGTCTTGGTGTTCTATTTTTTTATATTTATTAGGAATATGAATAACTATTCTGTTTTCTTCTAAGTCTAATTCTGGTAATTCTACATTTTTGAAAAACACTTTAAGCGCATAATCTTTTCCCAATATTTTTACATTATTGTTTTTAATATAGTTTCTATTTTTTATATTTTGGTCTTCATATTCTCTTAATTTTTCTGTAATCCACTTTTTCTTTTCTTCTATAGTTGCTTGTATTTTTTCTTTTGATAAATACCATGGTGCTTTTACCATCACTTCTCCATTTTGTACTGAAATATATAGTCCTGTATTCATTGCTCTATTTACTGTATAGGTTATTACACTATTCATATTAATCCCTCCAAAGAAAAAATGTGATTGAACTTTTGTTCGTATTTATTCTACACTTTTATTTTTTCTTTGTCAAGAGTTTTTGCAAATTTTTGTTTGGTTTTTTGTGGGCATAAGAAAAGTGGCTTCGCCACATGTACAGATTGCTTCGCAATCGCACAGAAACATATGTAACTTAACCTTTGTTGCTCCGGAAAAATCTGACGATTTTTCTTTTGAAAATAAAATTTTTTATATATCCGGCTCATGACCTTATATTTTGAAATAAAAGCTCGAACAGCCTTCCGCTGCCGGATTACTCCTTGAGCCTTGAGAGTTTTATGGAAAAATATAAGGTCATGAGCTGGAGCATTTTATTTTCACTTCGTGCTGTGAAATTTCGAAGTTTCATAGCGTTTCCTATGCAATAAAAATAAGGCTGGTATTGACCAACCTCCAATAATTTAAGCAATTTTTTTGGAGAACGGGTCGCTTAAGTCGCGGCGGCACCCTACATGTATGATTGATGAATATCTGAATTTTAAGGAACGTCTCTAAAGTTCAAATCAATTTGTTTATATTTTCTATTAAATATAATGGAATATTTAATATATTTCCATCTTGCTTTAAATTGTTTAATGAAAATCTTATTGATTTTGTTGGTTTATATTTTTCATTATATTTTGTCAAACTATTGCTGTTAACAACATTCCCTGATTTTACTTCTATTGGTACAATTTCATTTTTATTTTGTATTATAAAATCTATTTCATGTCTATCAAATGTAAAATAGTTTGGAATATCGTCAAATACCACATTTAGCATATTTAATACATAATTTTCTGCAAATGCTCCTTTAAATTCTTCAAATAATTTATTCCCTTCTATCACAATCCTGCTATCTAAATTTGACATTTTCCTTAATAAGCCAACATCATTCATATATATTTTAAAACTATTTAAATCATGATATGCTTTTAAAGGGAAATCTGGTTTTTTTACGTTATAAATCTTATAAATTAAATTTGCATCATTTAGCCAGTTTAATGCATTTTCATATTCTCTTGCTCTTGCCCCTTCTTTTACAACTTGGTATAAAAACTTTTTGTTTTCTTTTGCAAGTTGTGATGGAATACTATTCCATATTAAAGAAATTTTATTGGCTTCGCTATTTTGTGTATGTTTTGAAAAATCACTTTCGTATGCTTTTAAAATGTTTTCTTGTATTTTATTTACCTGTTCTATATCCTTATCGTTTATCCATGAATAAACAGCTTCCGGCATTCCTCCTATAATAAAATATGCTTTTAATTTTTCTTCTAATTGGTTCGAAAATATCTCTGGAATTGTTTCAATTTTGTTAATGGAATCCATATATTTTACTAAATTTTCACAATTATCTGCTTTTAGAAATTCTGTAAAAGACATGGGATACATATTTAAAAAATCTACTTTTCCTACGGGAAATGAGGTGTGTGACAATCTAATTCCTAATAAGCTTCCCGCACAAACCAAATGATATTCATTTGCCTCTTCTTGAAAATATTTTAAACTATTTAGTGCATTAGGACACTCTTGTATTTCATCAAAAATGATTAACGTTTTCCCTGGTAATATCCTTTTCCCATATATAAATGTTAATTGTTCTAATATTCTTTTAGGGTTTTTTGTATTTACAAATAAATTATATAAATCTTCATCATGATCAAAATTAAAATAAGCTACTCCATCATAATTTTCCTTTCCAAATTGTTTTAAAAGATATGTTTTTCCTACTTGTCTTGCACCTTTTAAAATAAGTGGTTTTCTGTATTTGCTATTTTTCCATTCTATTAATTTTTTTAATAGGAATCTTTCCATTTTCTCCAACTCCTTCTTATTAATATATGACTGTTCTAAATTCATTATACATAAAAATCACATTTTTGTAAAGGTTTTTAATATTTTTATCACATTTTTTCGTGTTGTTTCGGATTTTTTTTCACATTTTTGTAAAATTGAAAATAATTAAATGGACTGGTCAATACCAGCCCATTTTTCAGGCAATTTTTTCGTAGTACGGGTCTCTTAAGTCACGGCAGCACCCTACATGTATGATTGATGAATGTTTGAACTTTAAAGAACTCTAAAATTCATCTATAAGTAAAGTATACTATGAACAGTTGTATAGCCTCCTGCACTTGTAGGCAAATTATTCCAGCCAATACTAGCAGGATTATAATTTACATTGGCAGTACCATCAAAATTACTACTACGGCTTATACGGTTTTCAGATGAATTTGCTTCCATGGTCCATTCACTATAATTTCCTTCTAAGTCATATATATTTTTCATACAATCTAAAGCATTCTGACCAGAAACTGTCCTACTTATCGTTAAATTTCTATCATTGTGTCCTATTTGTGCCTCTTCTCCTATAAATTTGATAACTTGGTCATACTGGCATCCCCATATCATATATTTATTATTTTCGATATCTCTACATACATTGTATAAACCATACCACATATTTCCTTTTGTGCTACTATTATCTAATACTGTCTGATTTTTTTTACTATTTCCATTCTCTCCTATTTCATATCTGCTAATATAAAATCCACCATTTTTAGCTACACTTGTTGCCATTACATTAAAATCTGTTGTAAGTTGTTCTAAAAATTCTTCTGCAGTGCTATTCTCTGCCATTCCTGCTACTATTAGGTTACTACTATCTGCATCATATTCTGTTCCATAACCAGTTATCACTGCCGGTTCTCTGTCTCCAGAATTTTCAATGTATGTTTGATTTCTTTTAGAAAAATCTATCTCATATAAATAAATCGTATGGTCTTCTTCTTTTTCACTACTTCTAATTCCATCATATCCTCTCCCTACTAAATCTGTTTCCGTTTCTGGATGTGTTGTACATTTTAAAATGTCTTTTTCTTCATCATACACTAAGTTACATATGCTTTCTCCTGTATTACTTTTACACATTACCATACTATTAATGTCATTTACTGGTATCCATACATATTGATTCACGGTTTCTTGTAAATTTGTAGTTGTTTCTCCTATTGTAATGGTGCTTTGATTGTTTCCATTTTCATCTTCTTCATCTATCCAGCTTACGTTAGCTCCTTCTGGTATTTCATAAATTACCAAGCCTTCTCCTATGTCATCTTCTGTTGTAATTTGCGATTTTGTATATCCTTCTGGAATTGGTGCTATTTTTCCTGCATTTTCTATATAATTTTCTACTTGTCCTAATATTTCTTGTTCCTCTCTTTGAGCATTTTCATAATCTTCTGCTGCTTGTTTTGCTTTATTAATAATTCCATCATTGTCTAGAACAATGTTTAAAGTGACTCCTGCTAATATAATTAGAACAATTATGGTTACTACCAATGCAACTAATGTAATTCCCTTTTCTTCTCTTCTTTGTTTTTTCATCTTCCTTTTTTCCTCCGTTCTTTTTGGGTTCTCCAAGACGAACCCCCTACATTTTTCAGGTAATTTCTTCGTAGCATCGGGCGATTAAAATCGCCCCTACATTTTTGGGGTATAGTTCAGAAGTGCGGGTCGCCGAAGGCGGCGACCCCTACATATGTATTTAATGAATAGTGAATAATTAATAATGAATAATATATAATTTTTTTAGTTGGTTTTGCTTCGTAGCGCGGGTCGTTTAAGTTGCGACGTCCCCTACACTAATTATTCATTTTTCACTATTCATTCTTCATTATTCATTAAGATATACATAAACCCTCCGGTGCTTCGCACCACCTCCCTTTGGTAAGGAAGGCAAGATTGTAATCTTTAATTTCATCTCGCCCCTTGGCTCCCTTATGTAAGGGAGCTGTCGCATTTATGCGACTGAGGGTTCTTTCTATTTCTTATTTTACATAGTGATATATTAATTAATCTTACAATGATTTAAATTATGTTATATAATTTGCACTCAAAACAGGATATTTTTCTGTTCCTAATTTCCATTCTAATAGTCCTTCTATTCCAGTAATTTCTTCTACAGGATTATTTAATAAATCAACAAAATCTTGTGATTTCATTTCTGATTCTGTTTTAGAAATAGATTTATCTGTTATTCCCGTTGTGGTAGCCGTTCCTCTATTAACTCCATCATTATTATAATATGCATTTAATAAAGCACAATTTGCAGACATTGTATAGGTAATTCCTGATACTTCATTATTAGGAACATTAAATTTTCCTCGATTATATACATTATTAATGGTCGATTCTTCACTAGCCATATATCCAACGATTCCCGCAATTTTTTGGTTAGATGCATTTCCTTTGATCAAAGTAATATTTCCAACATTTCCAGCATTATATAAATTAACTCCATCTGATAATCTTCCTGTTATTCCACCAATTTCTAATTCTGAGGGAGTTACATTTCCAATCTCCGAACTAATTTCACCAAAATTAAACAAATTTTTTGTATCTTTTAGTTGCTCAGAATAATTTGAAAGTATCCTTCCCATTGTCCCAGATATTCCCCCAATGAATATATCTTCTGTTATATCTCCTTTTTGCGTAATCTTTCCCTCATTAATTAAATTGTTCATTATTTTATGTCTATTAACATGACCAGTACATCCACCCATATAAATTCTAGTTATTGGTGTATCATTTTGGAATTCTATATTTCCTTGGTTTCTTAAATTTTCTAGTGTAGAGTTTGCAAAAGCTCCTCCTACAACTCCTCCTATATCTAATATCATTTGCGTTATATTTTCAGATGAACTTTCTGCTTTAGCTATTACCTTTCCTTTATTAATACAATTTAAAATACTTCCTCCTTTTTTCGTTTCTGTTTCTGTATATATTGGTCCAATATCTCCAATAATTCCTCCAATAAAGAACTCATTATCTTGAGAATGTTTTCCTGTAACTGTAATATCTACAACACAATCTGTAGTAGTCCCTGAGTATTGGTATCCAATTAATCCACCTACATACAACATTTGTGGTTCATTTTGGGTACAAGTTACAGCTCCTGTTAATTTTACATTTTTTATAGTGGCATTATGTGTTGTTCCAAACAAGCCTCCTACCATGTTATTACTTAAATTTTGATATAGGTTATAAATTGTATATCCATTTCCGTCAAAAGTTCCTGAAAAGTATTTTCCTTCTATATCCAGTGTATATCCATTTTCATCTTTTATTTCTGTAACATTATTTCCAATTGGAATAAATCCTTCTCCTGTTGTTAAATTTATTTTTTGATTAGCATCCACATAAGACTTGTCTGAATTAAAGTCTAAATGATAATTTAATTTTATAGTTTTCCCAGCAAAAGTTTCTCCATTATTTACTTTATTAGATAAGCCTACTAAGTCTTCTATGGAATTGATATATAGTAGATTGCTATCGTTCTCATCTACTTCTAGTTCTCCTGGATTGGAATCGGTAACTTTTTCTATAATTCCCATATTTTTTTCAATTTCTGCTAATAGTTCGTCCTCTTCTTTTTGACTGTTTTCGTAATCTTCTGCTGCTTGTTTTGCTTTATTAATAATTCCATCATTGTCTAGAACAATGTTTAAAGTAACTCCTGCTAAAATGATTAATACTATAATGGTTACTACTAATGCAACTAAGGTAATTCCCTTTTCTTCTCTTCTTTGTTCTTTCATCTTCCTTTTTCCTCCGTTTCTTTTTGGGTTCGCCAAGACGAACCCCTACATCTTAAGCAATTTCTTTGGAGAACGGGCGATTAAAATCGCCCCTACATTTTGGGGGTATAGTTCAGTAAATCGGGTCGCCGAAGGCGGCGACCCCTACACACTAATTATTCATTATTCACTATTCATTCTTCATTATTCGTTAATTTCCCCCTTGGCTCCCTTATGTAAGGGGGCAAGAATGAATAATAAATGATGAATTATTTATGCTTTCATTGCTTCTTCGCATGCTACTGCTACTGCAACAGTTGCACCTACCATTGGGTTATTTCCCATTCCGATTAACCCCATCATTTCTACATGGGCTGGTACAGATGATGATCCTGCAAATTGTGCATCTGAATGCATTCTTCCCATTGTGTCTGTCATGCCATAAGAAGCAGGACCTGCTGCCATGTTGTCTGGGTGTAATGTTCTTCCTGTTCCTCCACCAGATGCAACTGAAAAATATTTCTTACCTAATTCTACACATTCTTTTTTATAGGTTCCTGCTACTGGATGTTGGAATCTAGTTGGGTTTGTTGAGTTTCCTGTAATAGACACATCTACACCTTCTAAGTGCATGATTGCCACACCTTCTCGTACATCATTTGCCCCATAGCATCTTACTTTGCTTCTTTCTCCATTAGAATAAGGAATTTCTTCTATAACACTTACTTTTCCTGTATAGTAATCAAAATTTGTTTTTACATAAGTAAATCCGTTAATTCTAGATATTACTTGTGCTGCATCTTTCCCTAATCCATTTAAGATAACTCTTAATGGTTCTTTTCTTACTTTATTAGCAGATTTTGCAATTCCAATTGCTCCTTCTGCTGCTGCAAAGCTTTCATGTCCTGCTAGAAAAGCAAAACATTTTGTTTCATCTGATAAGAGCATTGCTCCTAAGTTTCCATGTCCTAATCCTACTTTTCTATCATCTGCTACAGAACCTGGAATACAAAAAGCTTGTAATCCCTCTCCTATTGCTTTTGCTGCTTCATTTGCTTTTTTGCATCCTTTTTGAATTGCAATTGCTGCACCTAATGTATATGCCCATGCAGCATTTTCAAAACAGATAGGTTGAATTCCCTTTACGATTTCATAAGGATCAAAACCTTTTTCTGTGCATATGTTTCTTGCATCTTCAAAATCTTTGATTTTATATTTTTCCATTACTGGTTTTATTTGGTTGATTCTTCTTTCATAACCTTCAAATGTTACTGCCATTTTTATTCCTCCTTCTATTCTTTTCTTGGGTCTATTTTCTTTACTGCTTCATCAAAACGTCCATATTGACCACTTGCTTTTTCAATTGCTTCTAAAGGTTCTATTCCTTTTTTGATGTTTTCCATCATTTTTCCTAGATTTACATATTTATATCCAATAATTTGATCATCTGCATCTAATCCAATTTCTGTAATATATCCTTCTGCTAATTCTAGGTATCTAGGTCCTTTTAAATTTGTACTATAAATAGTACCTACCTGGCTTCTATGTCCTTTTCCTAAATCTTCTAATCCTGCTCCTATTGGAAGTCCATTTTCTGAAAAAGCAGACTGTGTTCTTCCATATACAATTTGGAGGAACAATTCTCTCATTGCTGTATTAATAGCATCACAAACTAAGTCTGTGTTCAAAGCTTCTAGAATTGTTTTCCCTACTAAAATTTCTCCTGCCATTGCTGCAGAATGTGTCATTCCAGAACAGCCTATTGTTTCTACCAATGCTTCTTGGATAATTCCTTCTTTTACATTTAAGGTTAATTTACAAGCACCTTGTTGTGGTGCACACCAACCAATTCCATGTGTTAAACCAGAGATATCTTTAATTTCTTTAGACTGAATCCATTTTCCTTCTTCTGGTATTGGTGCTGGTCCATGGTTTACCCCTTTTGCTACTTTGCACATTTCTTCTACTTCTTTTGAATAAATCATTTTGATCTTTCTCCTTTCATTTCTTCATTAAAATTTGATTACTTGGTTTTACTGGTTTCTCCTCTTTTGTTTCTTCTTTTCTATAATCAATCATATTATGTACTGGATTTTTATAAACTGCTTCATCATAAACTTCTACATCTTCTTTTATGTTTTCTGCCAAATATTTTTGTATTAAATTTTTTTCTTTTTTACTATATAAGTCTAAATCTGTTTTTAAGTTTTGGTATGTCCATATAATATGCATTTGATTTGCACTATATGGTAAATTTCTTACATCTGTGTAATGATATGCTATTTTAAATTTAAAATTTTCAATAGAAATTGTAATAGTATACCATGGTCTATGATTTTCTTTTTTAAATTCCTTCCATAATTTCTTAATTAATTCATATAATTCTTCAATATGTTTAGAATAAGCATCTTCTGCAATATTAAATTTACTTGGTATTTCATAAACATTGACAGGATTTTTCTTTAAAATTCCTTTTGGGAAATAATAAAAATACATTTCACCAGCCAGAAAATCTTCTAATTGTTCGAACACAGAGGCATACAAATACAGTCTATTCCATTTTTCTGGAATCATATAGAATAGTTTGTTTTGTATTTTCTCATAAATTATTTTTACTCTTGGTGTGTCAAGCATGTTCCCCCTTCTCCCTATTCTTTTACAATGATACTTTCTCCTGTCATTTCTTTTGGTTTTTCTAATCCCATGATATCTAACATTGTTGGTGCCAAATCTGCTAGTCTTCCTGGTTTTAATTTTGCATCTTCTTTTCCTATTAATATAAATGGAACTGGATTTGTCGTGTGTGCTGTATGTGGTTCTCCTGTTGCATAATCAATCATTTGCTCTGCATTTCCATGATCTGCTGTAATTAATAGCACTCCTTGTACTTTATTTACTTCCTCAACTACTTTTCCTACACAATCATCTATAGTTTCTATTGCTTTTACTGTTGCCTCTAAATTTCCTGTATGTCCTACCATATCTGGGTTTGCATAATTTAAAATAATACAATTGTATTTTTGACTTTGAATTGCTTCTATTACCTTTTCTGTTACTTCTTTCGCACTCATTTCTGGCTTTAAGTCATAAGTTGCTACTTTAGGTGATGGAACTAGTATTCTGTCTTCTCCAGGATATTGCTTTTCTTCTCCTCCATTAAAGAAAAAAGTAACATGGGCATATTTCTCGGTTTCTGCAATTCTCAATTGTGTAAGTCCTTTTTTACTAATGTATTCCCCAAATGTATTTTCCAAAGTTGTTGGTTTAAATGCAATATGAACATTAGGAAGTGTAGCATCATATTGTGTAAAGCAAACAAAATATACTGGGAAATAATCTCTTTTAAATCCATCAAAATTTGGATCAACTAAAGTTCTTGTTATTTCTCTTGCTCTATCTGGTCTAAAGTTAAAGAAAATAACAGAATCATTTTTTTGAATAGTAGCAATTGGTTCATCATTATTGCAAATTAAGGTTGGTTCCACAAATTCATCAAATACTTCTTTTTGATAAGATTTTTCTATTGCTATAATACTACTAGTTTCTTTTTCTCCTATTCCATTTACAAGAGCTTGATAAGATTTTTCTACTCTCTCCCATCTTTTGTCTCTGTCCATACTATAATATCTACCAGAAATACTTGCAATTTTTCCAACACCTTTTTCTGCCATTTTCTTTTCTAATTCTGCAAGATAGTTTTCAGCAGAGGCAGGAGGTGTATCCCTTCCATCTAGGAAACAATGTACATATACATCTTCAAAATCTTTTCTTTTCGCCAATTCTAGTAAAGCATATAAATGTCTGTTGTGACTATGAACACCACCATCTGATAATAATCCCATGATATGTAGTTTTGTTCCATGTTCTTTACAATTTTCAATTGCTTTTACTAATTCTGGATTACTAAAGAAATCTCCTTCTTCTATTTCTTTTGTGATTCTTGTCAATTCTTGGTAAACAATTCTTCCTGCTCCAATATTAGTATGACCTACTTCTGAATTTCCCATTTGTCCTTCTGGTAATCCTACATCTAATCCACTGGTATGAATTTCTGTTGTTGGATTTTTCTTCATTAGATTATCTATGTTAGGTGTATTTGCAATTTTAATACTATTTCCTTCTGCATTATTATTCATTCCAAATCCATCTAATATCATTAGCATTGTAAGTTTTTTGTTCATGTTTTTCTCTTCCTCTTCTTTCTACTTTTCTTTTTCCCTATGATTTGAACTTTTATCTTTTGTAATTCACAATTTTAGCAAATTCTTCTGCATCTAAGCTGGCTCCACCAACAAGACCTCCATCAATATCTGACATATCAAATAATTCTTTGCTATTTCCTGATTTTACACTACCGCCATATTGAATGATTACTTTTTGTGCAACCTCATTTCCATATTGTGTAGCAATTTTTTCTCTAATTGCTTTAATGCTATTTTCCGCATCCTCAGCAGTTGCTGTTTTTCCTGTTCCAATTGCCCATATAGGTTCATAAGCAATAATAACCTCTTCTACCTGTTCTTTGCTTAAACCCTCTAATGCTTTTTCTGTTTGATTGGTAATAACTTCTTCAGTTTTTCCTTGTTCTCTTTGCTCTAAAGTTTCCCCAACACAAACAATTGGTTTTAAACCTACTTCATAAGCTGCTTTTACTTTTTTATTTACTGTTTCATCTGTTTCTGCAAAATACTCTCTTCTTTCAGAATGACCTATAATAA
The DNA here is from genome assembly GCA_944390965.1 of uncultured Clostridia bacterium. Lineage (GTDB taxonomy): Bacteria > Bacillota > Clostridia > TANB77 > CAG-508 > CALXRW01. The sequence goes on along the minus strand of CALXRW010000025.1, from coordinate 11,725 downwards.
CATATTCCACTCCAATTGTTTTTAGCATCTCTCCAGAAATTTCTCCTGTAAAGGCTCCTTTTTTTTCAAAGTGCATATTTTGTGCTCCAATTTTTATATGTGTATTTTGTGCCATTAGCAAAGCATAAAACAAATCCGTATAAGGTGCACAAATAATAACTTCATTTTGTGTTTCTTTTGTTAAAATTGCTAGTTTTTCGATAAAGTTAATAGCATCATTTGGCAACATATTCATTTTCCAATTTCCTGCAATTACTTTTCTTCTCATAAATACCCCTTCCTCACACAAAATTTTTTAATCTTTGTCTTGTAAACATTCAATACCTGGTAATTTTTTTCCTTCTAAAAATTCAAGTGAGGCTCCTCCACCAGTAGAAATATGTGTCATTTTATCTGCCAATCCCATTTTTTCTATTGCTGCTGCAGAATCTCCTCCGCCAATAATAGTAGTAGCATCTAATCCAGCTAATATCTTTGCAATTTCTTCTGTTCCTACTTTAAATTTACTAAATTCACATACTCCTAATGGTCCATTCCAAATAACAGTTTTCGCATCTTTTACAATTTCTCCAAACTTCTTTATGGTTTCTGGACCTATATCTAATCCTTCCCATCCATCTGGAATTTCTTGTGAGTGTACAAATTTATCTTCTGCATCATTAGAATATTCTGTTGAAACATGGGTATCTACTGGTAAAATAATTTCAATTCCTTTATTTTTAGCCTTTTCCAATATTTCAAGTGCTAAATCTAATTTATCTAATTCACAGATAGATTTTCCTATTTTATGTCCTAGTGCTTTTAAGAAAGTAAATGCCATTCCTCCACCAATAATAAGAGTATCTACTTTATCTAATAAACTTTCAATTACTGCAATTTTATCAGATACTTTTGCTCCTCCTAAAATTGCTACAAATGGTCTTTTCGGATTTTCTAATGCAGTTCCTAAAAATTCAATTTCTTTTTCAATTAGGAACCCTGAAACTGCTGGTAAATAACTTGCAACACCTGCAGTAGAGCTGTGCGCTCTGTGTGCTGTTCCAAAAGCATCATTTACATACACTTCTGCTAGGCTCGCTAATTCTTTTGAAAATGTTTCATCATTTTTTTCTTCTCTGCTATCAAACCTTACATTTTCTAATAAAACAATTTCTCCTGGTTGCATTTGAGATGTTAATTTTTTGGCATCCTCTCCTACAATGTCTTTTGCCAATTTTATCTCTTTATTTAGAAGTTTAGATAATTCGTCTGCAACTGGTTTCAAAGAATATTTAGGATTTACTTCACCCTTTGGTCTTCCCAAATGAGAACATAGAATTACTTTTGCATTATGTTCTAATAAATATTTAATAGTTGGCAATGCAGCTACAATTCTTCTATTATCTGTTATCTCTCCTGTTTCTAAATCTTGAGGTACATTAAAATCACATCTTACTAAAACTTTTTTTCCATTTACATTAATATCTCTAACTGTTTTTTTATTCATAAAGCCCTCCTTCTGATTTATTTGGGTCGACTTTTTTGCCGACCCTTCCTCTATTATATTTTAAGCTTTTGATGCTATATAAATTGCTAAATCTACTAATTTATTTGAATATCCCCATTCATTGTCATACCATGCTACTAATTTTACAAAAGTATCTGTTAAAGCAATTCCTGCTTTGCTGTCAAATATAGATGTATGACTATCATGAATAAAGTCTGATGATACAACATCATCTTCTACATATTCAACAATTCCTTTTAGTTCTCCTTCAGATGCTTTCTTCACTGCTTGACAAATTTCTTCGTAAGTAGCTGGTTTTGCTAAATTACATGTTAAATCTACTACAGATACATCAATTGTTGGAACTCTAAATGACATACCAGTTAATTTTCCATTTAATTCTGGAATAACTTTTCCAACTGCTTTTGCTGCTCCTGTAGATGATGGAATAATATTAGCAGCTGCAGCTCTACCACCTCTCCAATCTTTTTTAGATGCTCCGTCTACTGTTTTTTGTGTAGCAGTTGTACTATGAACTGTTGTCATTAGACCATCTTTAATTCCAAAGTTATCATTGATAATTTTAGCAAGTGGTGCTAAACAGTTTGTTGTACAAGATGCATTAGAAATAATGTTCATATCGTTTGTATATTTGTCGTTGTTTACTCCCATAACAAACATTGGAGCATCTTTAGAAGGTGCACTAATAATTACTTTCTTAGCACCTGCATCTAAGTGTGCTTGCGCTTTTTCCATTGTTGTAAATACCCCTGAGCATTCTAATACATAATCTACTCCATCTTTTCCCCATGGAATATTTTTTGGATCCATTTCATTATATACTTTTATTTCTTTTCCATTTACAATTAATTTTCCATCTTTTGCAGATACTTCTCCTTTGAATTTTCCGTGTACTGTATCATATTTTACCATATATGCCATATAGTCACTATCAATGAAAGGGTCGTTTATTGCAACTATTTCAACCTCCTCTTTTTCTAAAGCAGCTTGAAAAGTTAAGTTGCCAATTCTTCCAAATCCATTAATTCCTATTTTTACTGACATAAAATCCTCCCATTCTGATACGTTTTGTATCACTATAAATTTCGTCCTTATGAGACATTGTTATTTTATAACAAAAAAGATTACATTTCAAGTATTCCTTCTAATTTAAATTATATTTTTATCGTTTTGGTCTTCTAGTTTATTTTCACTCTCTATGGATAATCATAGTAAAACACCCATGCATTTTGCACAGGTGCTTTGACAGTTCATAGATTTTGATTCTTGTTTATAAGGAATTTGTATTTATAAGGAATTTGTAGTGATCCTTATATCCTTTAATAACAATTCCATCTGTTATTTTCTTAGACAAAAGACTGTTATCGTTATGAATATAGTCTACCAGTTCTGTTTGCACATAAGTCACTGTTGGCTGTGTCTCTAACGATGTTTCAATCAGTTCTCTCTCAACTTCTTCTGGAATAGCAAAATATTTTTCTTTGCCTTCTTCCAGATAAGAGAACCCAACAACGATTCCTTCATCATTCTCTTCCAGACTGGTCAATTCATATTGTCTAGTCTGGGCAACATCTACACCTCCATTAGTACTTATTCTAACTGGATACACCATAACAAATGCCAGCATTGTAATAAAAAGCCATACTTTCTTCCATTTTCCAGTAGGAAGAATTTTTGGACATTTTATTCCAATTATTCCAACAATGTTAGAAGCAATCAGAATTGTCATTGCAGTCCAATTTGTCCAGAATATAACTATTCCGAACGCAAAAAGGAGCTGTGACACTACAATCATTGCCCGATTGTCTTTTTTTTCTAATAGTGCCATATTGATTCCAAAAAGGATAATGGCATCTATTACGAGACTCAGAATCAAAATAGCTATTTCCATGAACTTTTTTCCTCCTTTTTCTTTGCAGTTCTTAATGTTAAATATAATAAACTAGCAATATGCTAGGAATAAAGGGGATAAATATATAAAAAGACACATGGTCTTATATCTCTATTATACCATGTATCTCCATTATTTTCAAATGTTTCCTAGAATCACATCTATTAATATAATACTTTATGCTTTTTTCTTTTTCCCAAATCTGATTTCTTGGAAAAGAAAATCATTGATTTCTTTTTCAATCTTTTTTTGTTTTGGTGTTAATTCTACTGTAATTTCTTGTAGGAAAAATGCTTTTAGTTTTCCCCAGAATCCTACTTTTGTTGGTAAACTTGCTTTTGACCAGTTTGATCCTTGTTTTTCATCTGTTGTTTCTGTACTGGTATTATTGCTTGTTATATTGTTTTGACTGTTTGTACCATCTGTAACAGTCTGACTAGCATTTGCATATTCTTCTCCAGTAGTTCCTATTCCTCCTGCTTTTACTTCTCCTCCATTTATTCCTGTTCCTATATTTACCTCTGCTTGGTTTATATTTGGTATACCATTTTGTTCTTCCATTTCTTTCTCCTCCTTGGTTTTATTCAATTCTTATGTTATTTATACTACAACTTCCTATTTTTAGCAATAGATTTCCTCTTTTTTCTATGTTAAATTTTTATTACAGAATCATTACATTTGTGTTACATTTCAGAGATTAGTTCTAATTTTTCCTCAGAAGATACCAAAACTTCTTCTATTTCGTTTTTTAATTCTTCATTTTTTTGCTTTACCACCATATAGTTTGTAGTATGTCCTTGAATCCAATCATCTATTTTTTCTTCCCAAAGGACTTTTACTTTTTTCCCAATATACTTTTTTAAAAATTTTTCTTCTTCTTGATTAGATAATTGTATTAAAATTTTACTTCTTTCTTGTTTTACCTTTTCTGGAATTTGATTTTCCATTTGTGCTGCTTTTGTTCCTTCTCTTCTTGAATAAGGAAATACGTGAATTTTATAAAATTTTATTTTTTGTAATATATCATATGTTTTTTGAAATTCTTCTTCCGTTTCTCCTGGAAATCCTACAATAATATCAGTAGTCAATGCTACCTCTGGGTATTCTTCTCTTAATAGTTTAATGGATTGTAACATATTTTCTACTGTATACCTTCGATTCATTCTTTTTAAAGTTTCATCACATCCACTTTGCATAGATAAATGAAAATGGTCACAAATTTTATCTAGTTTTTTTAATCGTTTTACCCATTCTTCTGTAATTAGAGTAGGTTCTAATGAACCAAGTCTAATTCTTTCAATTCCTTTTATATTGTTAATTTTTTCTAACAGCTCAATTAAAGCGTCTTTCTTATTCCAATCTTTTCCATAAGATGCAATATGTATCCCTGTAATTACCACTTCTTTTATTCCATTTTGTGCAAGCTCCTGAATTTCTTTTATAATACTTTCTTGCTTTCTAGATCGAATTCTTCCTCTTGCATAAGGTATAATGCAATAGGTACAAAATCTATCACAACCATCCTGAATTTTTATAGTAGCTCTTGCATTTTCTGTATATGTAACATCTCCAAATTCGGAAAATTCTTTTTCTTTCATAACATCAGTAATTACTCTATTTTTACTTTTTTGATTTAAATATTGCTCTACATATGCCACAATATTACTTTTTTCGTTTGTTCCTAAAATCAAATCAATTTCTGGTATTTCTTGCAATTTATCTTTTTTTACTTGCACATAACAACCAACAGCTACTACAATTGCTTTTGGATTTGTTTTCTTTGCTCTTCTGAAATATTGTCTTGTTTTTCTATCTGACATATTAGTTACAGTACAAGTATTAATAATATATATATCTGCTATTTCTGTAAATGGTACAATCGCATAACCTGCTTGTATAAATTTTTGTATCATTCCATTAGTTTCATATTGATTTACTTTACATCCTAGTGTGTGAAATGCTACTTTTCCTTTTTTCATTTTATTCTATTTCCTTTCCTATATACAAAATGAGGTTGAAAAATAATTGTACTCTATTAAAACAATTATTTTTCGACCCCTGTTATTTCCTTTTTCCATCTAAAGTATCCAAGTTATCTAATGCTTTTCCTGTTCCAATTGCTACACAGCTTACAGCATCTTCTGCCACCATAACATTAATTCCTGTTTGTTGGTGTAACAATTTATCTAAACCATCAATTAAGCAACCTCCACCTGTCATGTAAATTCCTTTATCACTAATATCTGATGCAAGTTCTGGTGGTGTTCTTTCTAATACAGAATGTACAGCTTCTACAATCATCATAGCTGGTTCTGATAAAGCTTCCATCATTTCACTAGAACGAATACTAATCGTTTTTGGTAATCCTGTTGTTAGTTCTCTTCCTCTTATATCCATTTCTAAATCTTGAATTTTTGGGTATACACAACCAATATTTACTTTTAGTTCTTCTGCTGTTCTTTCCCCAATAATAACATTATGTTTCCTTTTTATATATTTTATAATATATTCGTCAAATTTATCTCCTGCTACTTTTAGAGAAGTACTAACTACTGATCCTCCTAAGGAAATAACTGCAATATCAGTAGTTCCTCCACCAATATCAACAATCATATTTCCACATGGTTTTGAAATATCAATTCCTGCTCCAATTGCTGCTGCAATTGGTTCTTCTATTAAATATACTCTTCTAGCTCCTGCTTGAGAAGCAGCATCAATTACAGCTTTTTTCTCCACTTCTGTTACTTGCGAAGGAACACATATCATAATTCTTGGCGCAAAAATAAATCTTCCACATACTTTATTAATAAAGTGTTTTAGCATTTTTTCTGTTACTGTATAGTCAGATATAACACCATCTTTTAAAGGTCTAGTTGCTACAATATTTCCAGGGGTTCTCCCTAACATTCTTCTTGCCTCTGACCCAATAGCTAACACCTCTCCTGTTATATTGTTTACTGCTACTACAGAAGGTTCTCTTAAAACGATTCCTTTTCCTTTTACATAGGCAATAACCGTTGCCGTTCCTAAATCTATCCCAATATCTTGGCCAAACATAACATCTGTCCTTTCCATTTATTACATTATTATTTCATTTTCTTTGCAATTATATTACATTTTATAGAAAATAGCAATATTTTTTTGATAGGAATGTGATTTCTTTATTTTCAGGCGTAGTCATTCAAATGAATGAAGCTTTTGTCTTAAGTTTTTTTCTTAAGACAAAAGCTCCATTCATTTACTTAACTATAAGTATAATGTAGAACGAGATGAACAACTGTAGCGTTCATTCGTTGGATCATACCCAAAGCGATCGCTTGTCGCGATGAAATCACCAGTATTTGCATTATTGTAAAAACTACTTCGATAAGTTCGACCATAGGTGGAATATGCTTCTGTCGTCCATTCACGATAGTTTCCCTCTAAGTCATAGATATTCTTCATTTTATCTAATTCATTTTCCCCAGATATTGTGGTTGTTTTTGTTAGATTTCTATCATTGTGTCCTATTTGGGCTTCTTCTCCAATAAATTTGATAACTTGGTCATATTGGCATCCCCAAACCATTTGCTTATTTGCACTTATATTTCTAATGGTATTATGCAGTCCATACCATGTATTTACTCCTAAATGATTTGTTCCATTACTGCCTGCTGCTGTTAACACTGGTTGACCTTTTTTACTGTTTCCTGCTTCTCCTACTTCATATCGACTGATATAAAATCCTCCATTTTTAGCAACACTTTTTGCCATTACAGTAAAGTCACTTTTTAGTTGGTCAATTGTTATATTATTACTTGCATCTCCTTCTACAATATTTGGCTCATGGTAATCTTCCTCGTTATATACTTGATCTCTTTTCTCAAAGTCCATGATATAGGAATAAATATTATTTCCAACATTTACATCTGTACTTATATATAGTCTTCCCACTAAGTCAGTAGCTGTGCTTGGGTGATTTTGACATGCCAATGTGTTGGCTTCTTTATCATACACCAAATGGCATAAACTACTTCCATTATTACTTTTGCACATTACCATACTATTAATATCATTTACTGGTATCCATACATATTGATTCCTATTTAGCATAGCTTCTTCATGGTTTTCCTCTGTTACTGGTTCGTTTCCTTCATAAATTACTAAACCTGTCGCTACTATGTTTTCTCCAGGCACGTTAGAGGCTACATACCCATCTGGTATTGGTGGATTTAAATAATTTTCTATTTGTCCTAATATTCCTTCTTCTTCCATTTGTGCATTTTCGTATTCTCCTGTCGCCTGTTGTACCTTATTTATAATTCCATCATTATCTAATACAATGTTTAGTGTAACACCCGCTAAGATAATTAGCACTATAATTGTTACTACTAATGCAACTAATGTGATTCCCTTTTCTTTTCTTCTTTGTTGTTTTTTCACCTTTTCTTTTTTCCTCCGTTCTTTCTGGGTTCGTCAAGACGAACCCCTACATTTTAAGCAATTCCTTTGTAGCACGGGCGATTAAAATCGCCCCTACATTTTTCGGGTAATTTCTTCGTAGAATGGGTCGCCGAAGGCGGCGACACCCTACATATGTATTTCTAATGAATAGTGAATAATTAATGATGAATAATGAATAATTTTTTCGGGTAATTTCTTCGTAGAATGGGTCGCCAAAGGCTGCGACACCCTCTACATATGTTTTTAATGAATGGCGAATCATCAATAATATTATGCGTATGGATCGGTCTTGACCGACCCGAAATGTTGAACAATACCACAAATTATTCATTTTTCATTAATAATATACCAAAATCCTCCTGTGCTTCGCGTTACCTCCCTTTAGTAAGGGAGGCAGGCACATTTCTCTGAACAAAAAGTCCGTCCCATTGTTCATTGTTCATTCTTTTTTATTTAAGTCAAAGGTAATGGCTTCATCACTGTCTAAAAAGTATTTAGCGTCTGTGGTGTCTGTTTGAATTGGATTATATTCATCATCTTCTGATTCTTGGTTTACTTTCTTTCTTCTTTTTATGATTCTATGTGGTTCTTCATGTGTCATTGCCACTTTATTATATTGATAAAATGGATATTCTTTTATTTCTTGTTCTTTTTTGTATTTTCCTTCTAAGAAATCAACAGAGCCTCCACAAATAACACTTTTTCCTTTAATGTCTTTGGTTTTTACTGCACACTGTTTGAATTTCATTGTTTGTATTTTTCCTGGTGCAAAATATTCTTTCCAACCCCATTTAATTCCTTTTAAGCTTTCATCATATCCAGGTTCTCCACTTTTTGGATCAGTGTGGTAGTCATTACCAAATTGCCATTCTCTGTGTTTTCCAAATTCATTTGACCACCATTGGTTTTCTTCTGGTGTATTATTACCAAATACCAATTTGGTAGTACAGTTTGCTAAAATTGTTTGTCTAAATTCTGATTTTTCATTTCCAAATTGTGCTAAGTTTTGTGTTGATATAATTGTTCCTACTCTATATTTTCTATATAGTGTAAAGATAGCCTCTGTTGCTTTACATAGGAAATCTGGAAATTCATCTATGTATAAGAAATGTGGTATTCTTGTTTTTTCGTTTCCTGGTCTTACTAATACAGAATATTGCATTAACAATAAGAAGAATAAGCCAAATGCTTGATGCGCTGTTGCTCCCAAATCTCCTCTTCTAGTACATAATAATGTAACTTCTCCATTTGCTAAAGCTTTATCAAAATCAACATTATTTGTTCTATTACACAAAATTTCTTTTACTCCAGGATATCTTAATAAGTTATCTAATTGTGTGATAGCTGAATATACAAATTTTTCTGTGTCTTTTCTATTATTGCTTTCACGATAGAAATATTTTTTGAAATATCCTAATTGTAATGAATATTTTTCTGTTAATTCATCATCCATTTCCATTTGTCTGCACATTTTTTCTACTTTATCAAAATCGTTTAACATATTTAACATATCTTCCAAAGTAGGTAATTGTCCTTCATGGAGTCTTGGGTACATTTCTTTTAAGATGATGGATAAGTTCTCTACTGCTTGTCTTGCAGCATCATCTCTATATGCTTGTTCTACTGTCGTATTAGAAGAATACATTCCTTTTAATACAGATGATATGACAATAGCTGTTTTTGTTGCATTATCGTAAATAAATGGATTTAACCCTATAGAGTTTGAATCTGATGGGTCTATAATGTTAACAGGTATACCAAAATTCTTTGCAACCCCTTTAATACGTTTTACAGACTCTGCATCTGGTGCTACATAGGTAATTCCTAGATTTTTGTAAACTAAATTATCTGGGTCTGAATTATATAATAAATCTTGCATATATGTCGTATATACTTTCATTTTTTCTTCTTTTGGAGTAATCATATTTAAAGTAAAGTTTTTATTCATATATTCATTATCATATGGGCAATTTAAATAAGCAATTCCCGTTTTTAAAGCCGTAAATCCTTTTTCTTTAGATACTTCTCTAAAGAAATATTTCTTTTCAATATCTCTTGCAATCATTGGTTCAAATACCATTGTTGTTTTTCCACTACCAGATACTCCACAAATTAATGTTGCTTCGAATCTCCTCATTTCTGGTGTTTTTACCATTTTGCCCGTATCTTTATTTTTACAAATAGCAACTTCACAGGTATATGGACCTGTACCAATTTTCTTATCTGATAAGTCAATACCTCCAAAGTCTTTAATAGAATCTGTCATTGCCTTTGTGTCATGTACTTTTGCATATAAAAATCTAAATAAATATGGTGCTGTTACAAGAGGAATATAAATTCCAAATGCTGAAAATGCTGGTTTAATTAAATCACTAAAATTAATAATAATATCTTTATAATTTGGCACAGAAAAGAACAATAGCCATCCTAATTGATTAGACCATTGTACTAACATCGAAATTGCAATTACATATAATGCAATACAGTAGGTATAAAAGAAGGATAGTTTATATTGAGAACCTTTTACAAATTTTGAACTGAATGAGAATAAAAAAGCAAATACTGGGCATGCCATAGCAAGAGTATATACAATTGGTCCCCAATAATTACTAGAAGTTCCAGTAAACGCAATTAGTAACATTTCTACCAGTCTATCCACTACTATATAAGCTGTAAGCAATGTTAATATATATGTGGCAAATGTATTTCGATCAGTTTTTAGAAATTTCAAGAATTTGTCTATATATTTCAAAATAATCTCCCCTACTTTCTTTCATCTTTCTGTTTTCTCTCTTCTTATATTATCTAACATTTTTCATAAAAAAACAATAGTTTTTTCGTTTTTCCCTGTTTTTTGCAAATGTTTAAAACTATATTTTCAATTTTTAACAAGTTTACATATTGTTTATAATATTTTCTTGATATTTTCTATATTTTTGTTTAAATTCTTCTTTTATCTCTACAGATAGATCACAGATTTTTTTACCTAGTTTCATTTTTGAGCCTGTATAGATTTTAGTTGTTTTAATAATGGATTCTTTACTTAACCCCATTTTTATTGCTTGATTTTCTTTGATTTTTACATCATATTTTCCGCATGAAGCTGATGAAGAAATTATAACATAATTAATGTCTACAAATTTTAATCCATTTTCTTCATCATCTCCTATGATTAAAATAGGTCTTACTTTTTCTAAATTATCACTTGGTTTTGTTGCTTTATATGTCCATATCTCTCCTATCATTACTCCCATTCCTCTCCTTCGGGTTGAAAAACTTCATTTATAAAATAATTTGCTATTGTTTCTTTAGCTATAGTTTTATCATTTCTTTCATCAGGGTCTAAGCCTTCTCGTGATAAAATCCAAGGTTCTTGCTCATGGCTTAATTTTTCCAAGTATTTTGCATCATATTTAGCGAAATGATTTATCACATAATTAAGTACATCTTTTGCTTCATCATCTAGTTCTTCAATCTCGAAATTAGTATCTATGGAATTATGTTGATAGTTTTTAAAGATATTATATACCTTTCTTACAACTGGTCCATGTACCCAACCCTCTAATTCATCATTAAATAGCGGTCTATCATAAAAAGCATAAGAATAACCTTGTGCTAAATACAATAGTTTTTGTAATTTTAAAGGTTCTGGATGTATTTTGTTTATAATCCACTTTGCTATTGTTAAAGCATCATATATTATTCCCATCTTCATACCTCCTTCTATTATTATATGAACATATGTTAAATTATATCATATTTTTATGTAAATATCAATGTTTATTGGGTTTCATTCATAAGTTCTTATGTAGGTTTGTCAAACATATGTCACACTTTATTGATAAATATATAGTTTGAAATACCTAATATGACTACTCTGTACT